>CADBMU010000112.1 GCA_902795845.1 uncultured Erysipelotrichaceae bacterium | reverse complement strand
ATAGATAAAGCATGTTTTAGCTATGATGTAGTACTTATTGATATGAATCATACATTAAGTGAATTAAATATCGTAACTTTAGATAAAGTTGATAATATTTTATTTTTAATGACTAATGATCCAATGGATTTAAAAAATATGAAGTCAATAATTAGCGTATTTAGAGATTTAGATTTAACAAACTATAAAGTACTTCTTAATAATAGTGTAAATGCCTATAAAAATTATTTTTCATTATTTGATATGAAAAATGTTATGAAAGCAAATATTGATTACACATTATCATCTAATTTCTTTATAAAAAATATTGATGATTATATAATGAATGGTGAAATCATAACATTACAAAAAAGAATGCCAAGTTTATTTGCTAAAGAATATGCAACATTTATGACAATAGCAGCTGACGTATTAAAAGAAAATGGTGATAAAAATGAGTAAACATAGTTTATATGATGCTTTTAATATTACAAGAAAAGTAAATGATTTTTCTAATTTAAGTGATTATGATATATTTCCAGATAAAAAGTTACTTGATACATTGAGAACTAAAATAGTTGAAAATCTAATAGATAAAGAAATGCCAAGTGATAAAACAGTTAGTGAATTTATTAATGATGAAATAGATCAAACTGTATTTGGTTATGATTTAACTAATTTAGAAAGAAGTCATTTATATAATTTAATAGATAATGAAATAAATGGTTATGGACCATTAACAGAATTATTAAAAGATAAAAATATCACAGAAATAATGGTTAATAGTCCTGATGAAATATATATTGAAATAGATGGTCAATTGATTAAGGATGAAGGGGTAAGTTTTATTAATGATGAGCATATTATAAGAACAATTCAGA
The DNA here is from genome assembly GCA_902795845.1 of uncultured Erysipelotrichaceae bacterium. Taxonomy (GTDB): domain Bacteria; phylum Bacillota_I; class Bacilli_A; order RF39; family UBA660; genus RUG14121. The sequence continues at coordinate 2,919 of CADBMU010000112.1, read as the reverse complement.
GATTAATAGAACCTCTTGGTAGAACAATCGATGCTGCTAATCCAATGGTTGATTCAAGATTAGCTGATGGTTCAAGAATTAATGCTGTAATTCCACCATTATCTACTAAAGGTCCAGTAATAACTATTAGAAAATTTAAAGAATCAATGGCTTCAATTGATGATTTGATTAGAATTGGTACACTTACACCTTATATGGCTAGATTTTTAGAAGCCGCAGTTAAGGGAAAACTTAATATTATAGTATGTGGTGGAACAGGTAGTGGTAAAACAACACTTTTAAATATTTTAAGTAGTTTTATCAGTCATGATGAAAGAATTATAACTATTGAAGATGCGGCTGAATTAAAATTAAAACAAAATCATGTTATATCTTTAGAAACTAGAACAACTAATTATGAGAGTGGAGATGAAATAACTATTAGAGATTTAGTTATTAATTCTCTACGTATGAGACCTGATAGAATTATTGTTGGTGAAGTTCGTGGCAAAGAAGCTTTTGATATGTTACAAGCAATGAATACTGGACATGATGGATCACTTACAACATTACATGCTAATGGTTGTGAAGATGCTCTAAATCGACTTGAAACAATGATTTTAATGGCCGGATTAGAAATTCCTGTAAAGGCAATTAGAGAATATATTTATAGTGCAATTGATTTAGTAGTAAACATAGATAGAATGAGTGATGGTAAACGTAAAGTTACATCTATTAGTGAAATTTCTGGTTTTAAGGATGATGTTTTAGAACTTAATAAAATATTTGAATTTAAACAAATTGGTCTTACTGATAATAATGAAGTTGATGGTGAGTATATACTTTATGAAAAGGTACCAAAAGTATATAGGAAAATAACTAGTAGAGGTGTAACCGATGTTGATGATATTTTTGAACCATTTTTAAAAAATAAGAAAAGTAGTAAAACAGATAATTAAAATTTAAAGAAGGGTGATTAGAATGATAAGTGAAGCTGTAAAAATGATTATAGTTCAATTTGTAATAATAGCTATGCTTTTAGTAGTATTAATTATAGTCATTAAAAATCTAAAATCATATGAATTTGAAAGAAAATTTGCGGATTTTTCATTATTATCAGATAAAGATCTTGAAATATCATTCTTCGATCGTTTACATTTAAGTTTTTGGAAAATAGTTCATAAGCTAAGCAAAATATTAAAAATTAGTAAAGTTATTGAGAAGCATAGTAAAAAATATGAACGTGATATAACTTTAAATAATCGTAATATAAAAGATTCAATGGATTATATAGCAATTAAATGTTTAGTAGGAATTGCATTTTCTATTTTGTATTTAATAACAACATTTTTACAATTTTTACGTTTTGATTTTATGAAAGCCTTAGTAGTATTTATAATTGGATATTTACTTCCTAATATTGTAATTTTATATCGTCGTAAAAAGAGACAAGATAAAATTGAAGATGATTTATTAAAAGCTATAATTATAATGAATAACTCTTTTAAATCTGGTAAAAATATAATGCAAGCAATAGAAACTGTAAAAAATGAACTGGATGGTCCAATCGCTGATGAATTTAAGAAAATATCTTTAGATATTTCATATGGATTAAGTTTAGATACAGTTTTTAATAGATTCTATAATAGAGTACAAATAGAGGACGCAAAATATATTGCTTCTTCTCTAACTTTATTAAATAAAACAGGTGGAAATATTGTTAAAGTATTTTCAATGATAGAAAAATCTTTCTTTGATAAGAAAAAATTAAAAAATGAACTTGATAGTTTAACAGCTTCTTCAAGATTTGTCTTTAAAATGTTAGTAGCAATGCCATTAATATTTGTGGTAATTATTAATATATTAAATAATGATTATTTTAAACCTCTTATTTCTTCTGCTTTTGGAGGATTTATCTTAGTAATAATTATAAGTTTATATATACTTTATATCTTAGTAGTTAGAAAGGTATTAAAGGTGAAAATGTAATGCAAAAAGTTTCCTTAATAGATAAAATATATTCAAAAAGAATGATAAAAAAAGTAGAAAATAAAATAGAATTATTAGGTGACGATTGTAAATATAATGCTAAAGAATTTTTAAATGTTAGATTACTTGGAACAATTTTAATCTTCCTTTCTTTCATTTTATTTTCTAAAAATGGTTATATTTATGCACCATTATTTTCTATTATTTATTATTTTTTAATTACATATTTATTACTTGATTATCCAATTAAAAAAAGAGGTTTAGAATTAGAACATGAAGCAATATTCTTTTTTGAAATACTAGCACTTACTTTAGAAAGTGGTAAAACATTATCACAAGCTTTAGAAACTACTGCTAAAAATATTGATAGTAATATATCAAAAGAATTTTTAAAAACTTTGAATGAAGTAAAAATGGGTAAAAGCTTGGTTGAAAGTTTAAAAGATATGAAAAAAAGAATTCCTTCTGAATCAATAAATAATACTATACTTAATGTTACTGAATCATCAATATTTGGTAGTAACATAATAGAGTCATTAAATAATCAATTAGAGTATTTAAGAAATAAAGAATTAATGGAAGTAAAAGGTAAGATCGCTAAATTACCTATTAAAATAAGTGTTATATCAGTAGTATTTTTTATTCCAATATTACTTTTAATAATACTTTCACCAGTAGTTATTGATTTTTTAACTAAATAAATCTTACATTTTGTAAGATTTTTTTAATGTTTTATTAAAACATTTGTCACTATTTGTCGAAAGCCTTGAAATATAAAAAAATTACTATATAATAGCATACCGAGAAGCAAAAAGAAGATGCTTGCCACCATACTTAGGGACTAAAATTCAGGGGGTTTTATAAAAAAAAGAAGTAAAGGGTGGTAATAATGAATAACAAACAATATTTAGTCGCAAGACTATTTAACTTAATAACTATTCAGTTATTTAT
>CADBMU010000111.1 GCA_902795845.1 uncultured Erysipelotrichaceae bacterium | reverse complement strand
TGATTTTTTATTCTTTCTTATAAGAAAGAATAAAAAATATTCTATCATAAACTAATGAGTTTTTCTCTCATCAATTTACATCTTAAAGTATACGTGATATAATAACTATTAATTTGAAGGTGTAATTATGTATAAAAGTATTATTAATTTAAATTTGTATAAAATATTTTATGAGGTTGCTTTAAGTGAAAGCATATCTGATGCATCTAAAAAACTTTTTATTACTCAATCTGCAGTTAGCAAAGCAATAAAAAAATTAGAAGAAGATTTAAATACAAATTTATTTTATCGAAATAATAAAGGTGTTAAGTTAACTGATAAAGGAAAAGAACTTTTATTTTATGTTGAAGAAGCATTTAATAATTTGGTGACTGCTGAAAGAACAATGATAGAGAGTCAAACTTTAAATAAAGGTAAAATAGCCATAGGTGTCCCATCTCAAATAGGATCGTTTTATATATTTGAAGATATCACTAATTTTCACAAAAAATATCCTAATATTGAAATAACTATAATAAGTAAAACGACAACACAATTGTTAAAGTTATTAGAACAACATGAGATAGATTTTATTATCGATACTTCGCCAATAAATACAAAAATTGATAATATAGTGATAAAACCATTAATTGAAGTAAATAATTGTTTTGTTATTAAAGCTGAATCCTCTATTTCCATCGACGAAATAAAAAGCATTAGTGATTTAGTTAATTATCCTTTAGTTTTACCTATTAAAGGCACTGATAATAGAAAACAATTAGATAAGATTTTTGAAAAAAACAATATTGAATTAAATAATGTTATAAATATACATACTAGTGAAATGATTGTTGGAGCAGTAAAAAAAGATTTAGGAATTGGATATATTATATATGATGTAATAAAGGATAACGTCGAAAATGGCGAATTTAAAACTCTTAATATTAAAGAAAAGTTACCAAAAATCACAATAAATTTAATATATATTGAAAAATATTTGACAATTGCACCTAAGTTTTTTATCAAAAATTATTTAAATATTAATATAAATTAAATATGACTTTCTTTCATAGTCCTTATGAAAAAACGAGATAACTTCATTATAGAATTTAATGATATAATTCTATCGAGGGAGGAAAATATATGAAAGAAGCAAAAACTACTGAATTAGCACTACTAGCAAAATCTTTTTACTTATTGGGGGATACACTTGATTATTGTTATGATTGTAAATATTGTAGATTAAATGGTGAAAAATGTGAAGAAAAACATTACAATATTTTACCGAGTGAAATTAATCCTAATTTTACAAATCTACCTGTTGCAATAAATTTATTTTATGGTGATCCCTTATTGCAAATTGATAATACTATCAATTATTTAAAAAGATTAGAAAGTGTTAAACATAAAGGCCCAGTAATAATTATTACTAAAGGTGATTTTTCAAAATTTCCTGATATAGCGTTTGATTTGGATTTACATGTAGCATTTTCTACGTTTGGGGTTGATTCGCCTTTAGATGGAAATACAATAAAACGTTTTGAAAATAATTTAAAAGAAACTAAAAAAAGAAAGAATAATTACAAATATTCAATAGAATATAGACCAATTATTTATAACGTGAATGATAATATAGAGGCTTTTGAAAGAGTGTTTAGTTTAGCAAAAAAATATAATTTAGCTATTGGTTATTCTGGATTACAAGGTAAACCAGAAAGTGTAAAAATTTGGCAAGAGCAAGGAATTGATTTAAATCCATATCCAGGATTTAAATTTGGACATAAAAAAGTAATTGATGCTAAAGTAATGGAGGTATTTGAAAAAATGGCTCATAAGTATAACGTTTTAGTATTTAGAAAAACATCTTGCTTATTTTCTTATGTTCATAATTTACCTAGAGATTATAATGCTCATTATTATAGGCCATCAGAACTGGGATGTAATAACTGTATAATGCAAGAAAAATGCAAAAAATTCAAAGATAATTTACCATTAGAAAATGATTTACATGATATTATACCTTTTGAATACGAAATAATAAACAAGAAAAACCACGTTTGTATTTTAAGGCAAAAGGGAATTTGTGAGTTTCCAACAGAAGATTGTGCTCATATTAGTGGAAATATCATTCATATACCACAATTAATTACAACTTCAGATGTAAGAATTATTAAATGGCTAACAGGATATACTGTTGATGCCAATTTTTATGAATCACCTAAAATAAGTGAATCTTGGGTTAAAGATAAATCGTTAAGTTTGAGGAAAAAGAAATGAAAATAGGAATAGATATTGATGGAGTAATACTAGACTTTGAAAGAACTATGAGAAGTTATGCTGAATTGTATGACTTTTTGATATTAAAAAAAGAAGGAGTAAAAGATTTTAAAAAATTTGACTATTTAAAAAGATATAATTGGAATGATGAAGAAAAGCAAAGATTCGTTGATAATTATTTAACATATGCAACAATTAATTCTACACCATTAATTCCTTTAGTAAAAGAAATGTTAGATTTATTTAAATTGGAAGGATATGATTTCTTTTTTATAACAGCAAGAGGATTATTAAAAAAAGAAACTAAAGAAGCTGTAATTCAAGTATTTCAAAAAAATGATATTTCTACTGATAATATATATTGGGGAATTAAAGATAAAGTTCTTAAATGTAAAGAATTGGGAATTGATTTAATGATTGAAGATAATCCATCTATTTGCAAATCACTAATTAATAATGAAATTAAAACAATGTATTTTAGAGATAAAGATAATGAAAAACTTCAAATTAGTGCATTTTTAACAGAAGTATCTAATGTTGGTGAAATATGCAGATATATTTTCTCTGAATATGGCTTGAAAAATTCATCAGAGACTTATGAAAAAGTATTACTAAAAGATTACAAAAG
>CADBMU010000110.1 GCA_902795845.1 uncultured Erysipelotrichaceae bacterium | reverse complement strand
CCAATAAGCATTCCAAGTATTGGCATAATAAAATGCATAATTCCAACTACAATTGAAAGAAAAATTCCCTTTTTAATCGGAATGTTTGCTGTTCCTAAACTTAGAGATACAGAAAATGTATCCATACTTAAAGCAATTGCTATTAATAAAAGTGATAAGATTTCTTGCATAAAAAATCCTCCTAAGAAATTATATTCTTAAAAGGATTATTTTTTTAAAATTTCTTTTACTAAAGTAGTATATTCAACATCATTTGTATTTTCATCTATTAAGCATAATGGTGGATATAAAACACACCACCAATTTTTTCCTAAGCCTGAGCCAAGAGTTATAACAAGAGATTCATAATTACCCGCATCATAATTTATTCCTTTATAAGTCTTTTTTGGAAAATAATTTTTACCATAATTTACATCAAAATCATCTGTATATTTACTTACGATATTTTTTATATTATCTAAATTATCTTTTATAAGTAATCTAGAATCTTCTATGGAATTAGAATCAGAGAGTATTGGTAATATTTCTTCATCAAGTTTTTCTTTTATATTCATTTTTAACATTTGATCTTTTGTAGAATCACTATTAGCAATAATTCTATATCTAATAGAATTTGTTGGAATTATTATTTCTTCTTCACTTTTAGATATATATATTATTGTTAATACAAATAAAAACACTATTATTTTTTTCATTTTTATCACCTAAAATAATAATGTTTTATATTTTTAAATTTTATTCATTAATTATATAAATATATCTATCAAAATTAGCATAATCTTTTTTAGCAATTATTCTAGATTTTGGATAAATATTTTTTGCTATTTTTATTATACTATCTTTTTGTTTATATCCTATTTCAAAAGCATATAGTTTAGCTTGGTAATTTTTTAAAATTTTTTTATAAAATTCTAAGCCATTGTCTTTAGCAAATAAAGCAATTTGTGGTTCATATTTTGTAGAGATTCCAACTGTTTCTGTTTCTTCAATATATGGAGGATTTGATATGACTACATCATATTTATAATATTTATCGTCTTTTAAAATATCTCTATTAATAAAATTAATTTCAACATCATTATCCAAAGCATTTATTTTGGCTAATTCTAATGCTTCGTTTGAAATATCAACAGCATCTATAGTACAATCAAATTCTTTTTTTAAAGATATTGCTATACAACCACTCCCTGTACATAAATCAACAATCTTTAAGTTTTTTATCTGTTTTTCTTTAAGAAAATTTAGGACTTCATTTACAAGTAATTCTGTTTCAAATCTTGGGATTAAAACTCTTTCATCAACTTTAATTAAATTATTACAAAAATCTACATTACCAATTAAATATTGATAAGGGTAATTTTTATTAAAATATTCTTCTAATTGTTTAGAAGAATATTTATTATTTAATAATTCCCAGTCTTTATAAGATATATAGTCTGGTTTATTCACTTTTTTCACCTTCAAGTTTTAAACGTTGATCTTCTGCTATTAAAGCTTCAATTATTGGATCTAGATAACCATCCATTACACGATCAAGTTCCATAATTGAGAATCCAATACGATGATCTGTAACTCTATTTTGAGGATAATTATATGTTCTTATTTTTTCAGATCTATCTCCTGTACCTATTTTATTTCTTCTTTCGGAAGTAATCTCTGATTCTTGTTTACGCATTATATCATCATTAATTTTCATTTTTAAGATTTCTAATGCTTTAGCATGGTTTTTAACTTGACTTCTTTCGTTTTGGCAAGTTACTACTATTCCAGTTGGTATATGTGTAAGTCTAACAGCTGAATTTGAAGTATTTACTGATTGTCCACCAGCACCACTTGAGTGATAAACATCCATTTTAATATCACTTTCTTTTACTTCAATATTTACTGTTTCAACTTCTGGCATAACAACTACTGTAGCTGTTGATGTATGTACACGTCCTTGAGTTTCAGTAACAGGTACTCTTTGAACACGATGTGAACCACTTTCAAATTTTAATTTAGAATAAACATTTTCTCCTTTAATTAAGAATTCTACTTGACTAAATCCTCCACTTGTACCAGGAATTTCATTAATTATTTCTATTTTCCATCCTTGTTTTTCAGCATAATAAGTATACATACGGTATAAATCTCCTGCAAAGATATTTGCTTCATCACCACCTGCTGCTCCACGGATTTCCATAATTACATTTTTTCCATCATTTTCATCCTTAGGTATTAATAATACTTCTAATTTTTTTGTTAATTCTTCTAATTTTAAAGTATTATCATCAAGTTCCATTTGAGCCATATCTTTTAATTCTGGATCATTAAGTAATAATTTAGCATCATTTATTGCTTCTTTGGCTTTTTTATATTCTTTGTATACGTTTACTGTTTCTTCTAAATCTTTTTGTTCTTTAGAATAAGTCTTTAATTTTTCAAAGTCATTTAATACTTCTTGACTCGCAAGCATTTCTGTCAATTCATTATATCTCTTTAAGATAGTTTCTAGTCTATTTTCCATAATATTCCTTTCTACAAGAAAAAGAAAACAAATTATTCATTTGCTTCTTCATCATCGATTACTACTAAATCTTTTAAATCATCATCAGCATCATCGTCATCAGAATTTTCATCATAGAAGATATCTTCATTTTCTTCATCTTCCATATCTTCTTCTAAGTCTTCGTCTATTTCTTCTTCATCTTCATAATCATCATCTAAAACTATTTTTTGACTATGATTAATTCTTAAATCCCAATAACCATCATCTAACATAGTAAATCTTTTATCAGTAGACATTATTTCAAAAAAATCTGCTATTTGATTTTCAAAAGCACTTTCTCCTAAATTAAGGACATCACAAATTCTTTTGAATAAATCGTTGATTTTCATTTTTTTATTTTCTTCTTTTAAAATTATATAAGCTATATCATCATAATTCATTGCTTCAAGCTCTGCTTGTGACATTTCTTTTAGCTTCATAAAAATATCCTCCTAAAAAATATAACATAAATTTTTTTATATTATATGTCTCAACTTCCGTAATTGTAACATATAATTATCATTTGTCAAGATACTAAAATATATTTTACATTCTTTCAGGTACATTTATTCCTAAAATATTTAATAATTTTAAATTATTTTG
>CADBMU010000109.1 GCA_902795845.1 uncultured Erysipelotrichaceae bacterium | reverse complement strand
ATTAGTAATATTTTCCATATAGATATTATAATCTACTGCTCTATTAGATGTATTTTCTACTGTAAATGTTTTTGTGAAACTATCTCCTGGTATCATACTGTTTGCAGTTATTTCTGATACTCCAGTAAATGTTAGACCTAATTCATTAGATTTTATTATTGTTTTTGTTTTATTATTTTCTGTTATCTTAGCATTAAAATACGCATATGATACTCCAGTTAATATTACTAATGTTAGTATACTTGCCACTATAGGTATTATCATTTTTTTCTTGTTCATTTCACTCTCTCCTATTATTAATTTCATTTTACCCATCCCCGAAGGCTCTTGTCAACAAAAATTGCCTTAGTGTTTCAAAATTGTACATAATCTAATGTAAATTTAAAAACGATTAAGTTTTTTATATCTTCACAATAATTCATATTCTTTAGATAATATCCTTTTATCACTACAATATTCCATAATAAATTTATTATTCTTTCTTACAATAATGATTCCAATTGTTTTATCCTGATTTATTGTTTTTATATTTTTATCTATATAGTTCATATATGTTTGAATTTGCCCTATATGTTCTTTTTTTAATTCTATTACTTTTAATTCAACAATTACAAAGCAATTATAAATATAATTAAACAATAATAAATCAATATAATTGTATCTATCTCCTATTTTTATTTTGTATTCATTTGCAATATAACTAAATCCATTTCCTAATTCTAATAAAAAATCATCTATATTTTCTAGTATTAATTGTTTTAATATTTTTTCACTTATAACTTCATAATTACCTTTATTTTTAATTAATATTGGTTCTTTATTGGTTCTTTTATTAAATCTTTTACTTCTAAATTATTCTTTTCTTCTTTTAATTTAAGTTTAGTTTTCTCATCCAATCTTTCATATTCTTTATTTTTTATTTTTTGTTCTAATTCTCTTTTTGATAATCTTAATTGTATTATTTGTTCACTATAATACAGTATTTTATGATAGTCATGTAATGACATTAAAATTAAACAATGAGTCCAGGATAGTTGTGTCACCAACGGTGACACTTTTTCATTGCTAAATACGTTATAGAATTGTTTCATTCTATATAATGTTCTTCTATTATATTTTTTGCCAACCTCAATAACTAATTTTTTTGGAATACTCATCAATAATATTATCACCATATTTACCACCTGCTTCATTTAATAATTTACCTATTTCAAAATAAGTAATAACTGTATTTCTTTCTTTTGAATAATCTTTTACCTTACAATATACTTCATTATTAATTATTTTATTTTTTATTTCATTGTAATAATTCATTAAAATTCTCCTTTTCTTAAAGAGATTATTTTAATTAGAAATTTTTAAATATTTTGTCATTTTTTGTTGAATATTTATAATATTACATATTCTTTAGATAATATCCTTTTATCACTACAATATTCCATAATAAACTTATTATTCTTTCTCACAATGATGATTCCAATTGTTTTATCTTGATTTATTGTTTTTAGATTTTTATCTATATAATTCATATATGTTTGAATTTGTCCTATATGTTCTTTTTTTAGCTCAGTTACTTTCAACTCAACAACTACATAGCAATTATAATTTATATTAAATAATAATAAATCAATATAATTATATCTATCTCCTAATTTGATTTTATATTCATTTCTAATAAAGGTAAAACCTGTACCTAATTCATCTAAAAAAGATGGTATATCTTCTAGAATTAAATTCTGTAGTACTTTTTCACTTATAACTTCGTAATTACTTTTATTTTCAATCAATATAGGTTCTTTTATTAAATCTTTTACTTCTAAATTAGTCTTTTCTTCTTTTAATTTAATTTTAGTTTTCTCATCCAATCTTTCGTATTCTTTATTTTTAATCCTTGTTTTTAATTCTCTAACTGATAAATTATTTTTTATGCTTAGTCTAATATAATAATTAACTTCATTTTCATTTTTTAATGGCAATAAAATTTTATAATGTGTATAAGTTAATTGGTCACTCAGTGAGTGGCTTTTTGAAAATTCATAAAATTGTCTTATATATTTTAGTGTTGTTATAGAGTATCTTTTCCCTAATTCTTTGGTTAACCTATTAGAATATTCTTTTATAATACCTTCACCATAATGTTTACCTACTTCACTAAGTAATTTACCAACATTGTAATAAGTTGTTAAATCACTTTTATTCTTAGAATAATCTTTTACTCTCTTAGTTATTTCATTATTTATTAATTCATTTTTTATTTCATTGTAATAATTCATTAAAATTAGTCCTCCTACTAGTCATATTACCGATAAATAGTCAATTTCCTTTTTTTTAGAGTAAAAAAATTAAAAAAAGATAACATTTTTTTGTTATCCATTCAATTATATTAATTAATATATCTATATCATTATTATCATTTAATATAAATAATATCTATAATAAATATAGTAAATTAAAAATCCACTTTTATTAATTATTTATGCCTTTAATTTGCTATATTTATTTTAATTTTCAATTTATTTTTCTTTAAAAAATTATAACTATTAGCATGTTTAGCATGAGCTAAAAAAGAATTATAACTTAATAAAAGTTTTTTCTTATCTAATTTATTTTGTAAATATAATTTATTCCATAACTTAATATTTTTTTTGAATTTTATTTTAAATCTTTTTCTAAGCAATATATAATCATTAAATATAATATAACCACAAAAATTAATCCCATATTTATTATGATAAAATCTACATTTAGAATTTAATTCTAAATGTAATTTTTTTAATAAAAATTCTTTTATTTTATTTAATAATACTTTTGCTTGTTCTTTATTGTTTACCAATAATACAAAGTCATCCATATATCTTATATAATACTTTATTCTTAATTCGTTTTTAATATATTGATCTAATAAATTTAAATAAATATTGGCAAAATATTGTGAAGTATAATTCCCTATGGGAATTCCTTTTTTTGAACCATCGTCCAATATTATTTTGGTAAATTCTAATAATTTCTTATCTTTAATATTTCTTTTTAAAATATTAAATAATATATTTTTATCAATACTGTAAAAATATTTTTTTATATCAAATTTCAAAACATAATAATCTTTATTTTTTTTATACATATCATTCATATACTTTTGCATTGCTAAAATAGCTTTATGATTTCCTTTATTTTCTAGACATGCATAAGAATCTTTTATAAATCTTTTACAATAAAATGGTTTTATAAATTCTTCTACATACCATTGATGGACAACTCTATCTTTGTAAGGCAAAGCTTTAATTAATCTCTTTTTAGGCTCATAAATAATAAATTCTTTATATTTTCCAAATTTATATTTACCACTTTTAATTTCTTTTATTATATTTATCAAATTACTTTCTAAATCAATTTCAAAACGAATTACTTCTTTTTTATAATTTTTTCCTTTTCTAGCACGCTCATGAGCTTCTAATAGTTTTATAAAAGTAAGATTTTTATCAAAAACATTTTTTATGCTTTGACACATGATAAAATCCATCCTCCTAATAAATTACCTATATTTGCTATTTTTCTACTCCATGCTTCATAATTTTTTTTATTTATATATTTTTTCCGATATGAAATTCTAATCAAAACTTTTAGAAATTTTAAATTAGAATCCAAATCATTTAAATATTTTAATTTATTGTCTTTTTCATAAACCTTAAAAGCTTTTATCACATCTTTTAAACTTTCATACGTAACATTTTTTATTGTTGACACTAAACTGTTTTTTTCACTTTTTGGATATTTTTCACAAATATTCTCCATGTAATAAATTAGTTCTAAAAATTGTTTATAAATAATCAGATCTTCAACATTCTTCTTCATTTTATTTTCCCTATTAATTCATTTAATTTGTTTAGTGCCTCTATTGGAGTAATTTTATTTATATCAATATCATTCAAAAAAGTCTTAATATCAAATTCTTCTGAAATACTTTCAATAATTTCTATATTTAAATTATGATTTTTAAAAACTTTCAAATAATTATTTAAAACATTATTTGGAAAACCACATTTATATGTATCATTACCAAATCTTACTTTTTTTAAAACTACGTATTCATTTATTATATCTACATCTTCATCAATAAAAATATAAAATTTTCCACACTTAAATAAATATAATTTACTACTATCAATTAATTTTAATCTTTTATATTCATTATATATTTTATTCATTACATCCTACTTCCTTTTTATTAAAACAAAAAGAGCAGTACAAAAAACAATGTTTTTTAATACTGCTCTAAAACATTTTAATTTTCAAAAATTAATTTTACTTACCAAAATATTTTATTATCATTTTTATCTTTTACAAGATAGGTACCAAATTTCTAAAATTTACACTAATAATAAATCCTTAAACTTATTTTTTTAGTGAAGATATAACTACTAAAATTTTAGTCTGCGAGAACGAGGCGGAAACCGATGTTGCTGTTGGCTCCTCCTGTGTTGTTGTTGAAGTTGAACTGACCTGCAAGTACTCCATTGTTGTAATTGCCGCCTCGATTGAACCAAGGGTTAGATGAGTTGACAAAGTTCGAATT
>CADBMU010000108.1 GCA_902795845.1 uncultured Erysipelotrichaceae bacterium | reverse complement strand
TGCTCGATTTGCTTTTTCAGCTTGATTCTTTGCTAGTGTCATTTCGTTTAACATTTTCATATCGGGGTTTTCTATTGTGAAGTACATAATAAATAATACAAATGATTCAACTGTAGTAATCAAAGTAAATGATGGATCTATTCTTTGCATAATTGCGGCTAAAGCTATTCCTATGATTAAAACAATTATAGGAAAATATTTCTTAAATTTTACTTTTTTAATATGTTTGAAAATTTCAATCAATCCAACTAAAATGGAAAAAAACGAAACCAAATACACCAAAGATATTGCCAAACCTGAACTATATAATTTACCTTCAATATGTATATTTATTGGAAGAAATGAAGTTAAAATTGTAGCTACAAGAAAAACAACTGATGAATTTTTCAATATTTTATCTAACAATTTTTCATTATTATCATTGCAAATAACAAATATATAATTTAAAAACAATAGGCAAAAAGCTAGTAAATATATTAAATATAATTTGTTAAATATATAATTTATAAAACTTTCTGTTTTTAAAGTCGTTCCTAAAATAATACAAAACATTTCAAAAATTAATCCAATGATATTTAAAGACATTAGATTATTAAAAATTTTAATTTCTCTAGATTCTATATGTTTTTTTGATATAAAATACATTTTTAAAAATATCATATAAACTAAACTAAGCACGACAAATTGTAAACTACTTTTCATATTGTCAACTCCTATCCTAAAAAATTATAACATAGAAAAAGAAAAAAAGCTTATTTTTTTAAGCTCTTTTTCTTAGTATCGTCTACTTTCTTATCAACATTTAAAATTTCAGTAGCTCTTATGCATTTATCTGATATTCCTTCTTCTATTAATTTTAAGAAACTTCTTTTTAGTGTTGGAGAAATAGGAAATGATTCTTCATTTGATCTAACTCTAAAATATAAATTATCTAAAAATTCAGTACCAAATGCTATTTTGCATCTATTTGCCGCACCTAGAAGCATCTTATCAATATTTACATTTGTAAACATTTGTGGTTCTATATGAGCAACATAATATTTATTACCATCTTCTTCAACATTAATAACCTCACAAGACATGATTTTTTTGGTATCTTTTAAAATTGTAGATGCCACTTTATAGTTTGGGATGCTTGCATCATAACTGTTAATTCTTCCTTTAACATAAGTATGATTAAATTTATCAACGTAACCATAAGTATTAAGGTTTGCCCATTTTTTACCATAAGCATCTGTTATAAAGAATTCTTTATCGCCTTGTTTATTATTAACATATCCTTCCATAGTACATGGAGAATTTGCTACTAAATGTCCAGGTTCCATATAATCACAATAAGTACCATCTTCTCTTAAGGCTTTTACTTCAACCATTCCGTATGTACCCATTCCAACTGGTTCTTTAATTCCAAAATTCTTATATATTTTTGTCTGTAATTCTCTAAATAAAGTTATAAATATTCCACCGTGTTCTGAATCACCACCTGCAATACTCATACTAACAACAGAGTTTGGAAGTTTAGTTACATCAACACCTGCTTTTAAACTTCTTAACCATTTATTTAAAACTTTTTCTTCATTGGCATCAAGAGGTTCTCCAATACACATTGGAACCATTAAACTTGGAAATTTAACATTTTTATAACATTCATTATTTATTTGTTTTTTCATAGTTTCTATCCAAACAGATCTTGAAGTTAAAAGTACTGTTGGTTTATTTATTAAAATAGTTTCTATTATGAAATCTTTATCATTCACTGGTTCTAAAGCTACATTACCACTTTGCATAAATACGTCTGAAATAGCTGACATAAAATCAGTATCTGACATTGTTCTAACTAAAGCAAGCATTCTTTTATTTTTCATACTTGGAACTTTAGAAATTTCTGAGTCATGATATCTTCCCATTGAAATATAACTTCTAACTCTATGCATTAATCCTTTCGGTTTATTTGAATTAGTTGAACCACTTGTATAAGTAATTGTAAATATATCATTTAGTCCAGTTGGGTTATAAACTGTCCCTTCAAATTTTTTACCACTTTCTAAAAATGCATCAATGTTTTCTACATTTTCAAATTTACTAAGACATTCATTAAATTTTTCATCATCTAATTTATAATATTTTTCAGTAATTTCTTTATAAGGATTTCCATTTTTTAGCGAATAATCTAAAGGTAAATTAATTATTCTTTTACTCTTATCTAATTTAGCTAAAGTTGAAGAAAATTCAATAAAATTTTTATCAGTAACAAATATAAATGGTGATGTTGCATTATTTATAATATTTATTAAATAATTTTGATCCATATCTGCTGATAATAAATTTACTCTTGCACCTAAAATACTAGCAGCACCCATTATAAATGGAAATTCTGGTGTATTTTCAATACAGCAGATAAATTCTTGACCTTTCTTTAACCCATTTGCTTTTAAAGCTCTCGCAAACTTATAAGAATTTACAAAAAAATCTTCATAACTAAATTTTTGGCCTCTATAAAAAATTGCCGTATTTTTTAAATTATCTTTGTTTCTATTCCAAACTTCTTTTATCCATGAATGATTATGATTTAAATCTATATCTCTTAATATTTTTTGATTTTTTTTATCATAACCACTTATATCATATGGATCATCACAAGGTCTTTCTATCTCACTATTCAACTCTAGTCTAATTCTTTCGATATCATATAATCCTGTATTTTCTATCATATATATCCCCCTTATACGAATAAAATTATATCACTTTTTACAAATTATGTCAACTTATTGTAAATATTTGTGCTATTGTTAGAAAATATTAATTAGAAAACTAGTATTTTAAGTAGTAATTATTTTGTTTATTTCTTCAGGAGTTAATCCAGTTGCCTTTATTATATCTTCTTTGTTCATGTGCATATTCAATAACCTCTTTGCTATGTCAATTTTTCCTTTTTCTTCGCCTAATTTAAGTCCTTTTTCTTCGCCTAATTTAAGTCCTTTTTCTTCACCTAATTTAATGCCTTTTTCATATCCTGAATCTTCTGCTTCTCTTATTAATGAGTTTTGCATCTTTCTTTGATCTTC
>CADBMU010000107.1 GCA_902795845.1 uncultured Erysipelotrichaceae bacterium | reverse complement strand
ATACATTTAAAAATGTATGTTTTTTAATACAATTTCTATATTTTTATGTTACAATATTATAGAGATACAACTAGAAAGAAGTGACATTATGAATAATGAATTACAAAGATTTTTTAATAGTATAAATTTTAATGATGAAAATAACAGTTTTACAAAATCTTATGTTTTAAAAGTAATTTTAAAAAAGAAAGAAGATCTTTTTGAAGTAAATATAAAAAATGATAATGTCATTGACTTCACTACAATGAAAAAACTTTTTGAATGTGCTAAAAAAGGAATTAATGGAGATAAAAAATGTGTAATTATTATGCATTATGATAATGTTACTAACGATGTTATAAATACTTATTTAGACAATTTAATTAATGAATTAATTGAAAAAAGACCTTCTTTAGTTGGAATTAAAGATTCAAATTATATTATTGATGATGAAATAATTTCTATTGAGGTAAATACTAAGAATGAACAAGATTTAATTTTAAAAGAAAGTAGATATTTAACTAAAGCTTTAAAAGACTATGGAATTGGAGATTTTAGTATAACTACTGTTTTCAATAAAGAAAAACATGATTCAATTGTTCAAGAGATAAATGCTACTAAAGAAAGTACTAATTCAGTAAAAGAAGTTAAGGTAAATGAAAACAGTGATATTGTTTTAGGAAAACATATTGATGGAGAAATTACTAGTATTTCAAATATAATAGGTGATATGAAAAATGTCATACTAGAAGCTTATGTATTTGGAATAGATACTATGGAAAGAGAAACTATTAATATTATTACATTAAAGATTAGTGATAAAACTAATTCATTAATAGCTAAAATATTTAAAAAAGATAAAAATGAATATTTAAATGTAGTTGGAAATATTAAAGAGGGTGCTTGGTATAGATTTCATGGTAAGGTAGAATATGATAATTTTTCTAAAGATTTTGTTTTACAAGTAAGAAATATGGAAAAAATTAAATCTAAAGATGAACCTGTTATTGATGATGCAGAAATTCCTCGTGTGGAACTTCATATGCATACTATGATGAGTGCTATGGATGGTGTAATAGAGCCAGATAAAATTTTAAAATATGTATCTGATATGGGCCAAAAAGCATTTGCTGTAACAGATCATAACTGTGCTCAAGCTTATCCGCCAATTTTCCATGCAATTGAGGCTTACAATAAAGGCAAAGAAAAAGAAGATAGATTCAAAGTTTTATATGGTGCTGAAATGAATATTGTTAATGATGATGTTGATATCGTTTGGAACAATAAAAAAGATTACAATCTTTTAGAAGAAACTTTTGTTGTATTTGATACAGAAACTACTGGTTTTTATGCTGGATCTGATCAAATGATAGAAATTGGTGCCGTTAAAATTCAAAATGGTAAAATAATTGATCGTTTTGATGAGTTAATTGATCCTAAAAGACCAATACCTCAAAAAATTACTGAATTAACTTATATTACTGATGAAATGCTTGCTGGTAAAGATAGTGAGGAAACTGTTACTAAGAGATTCTTAGAATGGGCTAGTGATTGCCCAATGGTTGCTCATAACGCAAAATTTGATATTGGATTTATGAGTGCTGCTTGTAATAAATATAATTTAGGTGATTTTGATTATACGGTTTTAGATACTATGTCAATTGCCAGATTCTTGCATCCAGAATGGACTAATCATAAACTTCAAACATTAACTAAAAAATTAGATGTACCTTGGGATGAAGATAAACACCATAGAGCAGATTATGATGCTGAGGGTACAGCTATAGCCTTCTATAAAATGTGTAAAAACTTATATGAACAGAATATTAATACATCAACTGATCTTTATAATAATGTAGATATAGATTCATTAATAAAATTCTCAAGACCATTTCATGCTGTATTAATTGCTCAAAATAGAGTAGGACTTAAAAATTTATTTAAAATAATAAGTGCTGCTAATACAAAGTATTTATATAAAAATGAACAACCTAAAATTCCTCGTAAGGATGTTATTGATTTAAGAGAAGGGATCTTAATAGGGTCTGGTTGCATCAATGGTGAAATTTTTGATAAAGCAATGGAAAAAGACGATGAAGAACTTGTTAATATGATGCGTTTTTATGATTATATTGAAGTGCAACCAGTTAGTGCCTTCACACATTTAATTGGACCTGATCAAAAATTTGCTAATACTTATGAAGCAGAAAATTACTTAAAACGTATTATTTCCGTTGCTAAAGAAGCTGGTAAAATAGTTTGTGCAACTGGTGATGTTCATAACCTAAAAAAAGAAGATAAAATATATCGTGAAATAATCATAAATCAGAAATTTAATGGTAAACTTCATCCTTTAAATAGAAAGGGAATTGAAGTTCCTAACATGTATTTAAAAACTACTAAAGAGATGCTTGAAGATTTTAAATTCTTAGATGAAAAAACAGCTTATGAAATAGTAGTAGAAAATACGAATAAAATAAAAGATATGGTAGAGGAAATTGAAGTTATTATTGATACTGGTGGTATTCCATTTGCTCCAAAAATTGACAATTCTCAAATGATAGTAACTGACATGGTTTATGATAAAGCTGAAAGACTTTATGGAAACCCTTTACCTTACCATATTGAAGAGAGACTTGCTTTAGAATTATATGGTTCTAAATTTATAGATGCTCTAAAAAAAGTTAGTGGTGAAGAACCTGATAAGCTATATCCATATTTACATGATACAGTAAGAAAAGGACCAGAAGTTGTTGCAAGTGAGATGGCTCGTGGTTTAAAAATAGAAAATAATGAACTTAATGATGAAGAAGCCTTAAAAGAAGCTAAATCTAAACTTACTGCTATAATTGGTGCTAATTTTGATGTTATTTATTTAATTGCCCAAAAACTAGTAAAACATTCTAATGATGAAGGATTCTTAGTTGGATCACGTGGATCAGTTGGTTCTAGTTTAGTTGCTTATATGATGGGTATAACAGAAGTTAATAGCTTAGCTCCTCATTATAGATGTCCAAATTGTAAAAAAAGTTTATTTAATGATGAAGATGGAAATCCTTATGGTAGTACTTATAAATGTGGCTTTGACTTACCAGATAAAAACTGTCCAGAGTGTAATACTAAGCTTGTTAAAGATGGTCAAGATATTCCCTTTGAAACTTTCTTAGGATTTAATGCTGATAAAGTACCTGATATTGATTTAAACTTCTCTGACTTAAATCAAGCTAGTGCTCATGAATATACTAAAGTTTTATTTGGTGTTGATAATGTATATCGTGCAGGAACAATTGGAACAGTTGCTGAAAAAACGGCTTTTGGTTATGTAAAAGGTTATTGTGAAGCTAAAAATATTATTATGCGTAATATCGAAATAGAAAGACTTGCTAAAGGATGTACGGGTGTTAAAAGAACTACAGGTCAACATCCAGGTGGAATAGTAGTTATTCCTGGTTACATGGACGTATATGATTTTACGCCTTTCCAATTTCCAGCAGAAGATCCAAACAGTGCTTGGAGAACAACTCATTTTGATTATCATGCTATAGATCAAGATGTATTAAAACTTGATATTTTAGGACATACAGATCCAACTCAACTTCGTATGATTCAAGATATAACAGGGGATGATATTACAGAGGTTCCTTTAGATGACAAGGAAACAATGTCAATATTTACTTCTACAAAAGCTCTTGGTGTTACTAAAGAACAAATAATGTGTGACACCGGAACTCTTGGAGTACCAGAATTTGGAACACCATTTACTATTAAATTAGTAGAGGATACTAAACCTACAACATTTGCCGAACTTGTTAAAATATCTGGACTTGCTCATGGTACTGATGTATGGCTTGGCAATGCCCAAGAATTAATTCAAAAAAATGTTGTACCATTTTCTAAAGTAATCGGATGTCGTGACGATATCATGGTTGAACTTATGTATCGTGGCCTTCCACCATTTAAAGCTTTTAAAATTATGGAATTTGTTCGTAAAGGAAAAGCTTCAAAACCAAAAGAAGCAGCTGAATGGGCATCTTATGTAGAACTAATGAATGAATATAAAGTTGATGATTGGTTTATCAATTCCTGTGCTAAAATCAAGTACATGTTCCCGAAAGCTCATGCAGCAGCTTACGTAACAAGTGCTTTTAGAATAGCTTGGTATAAAGTTCATAAACCTCTTGTTTACTATGCAACATATTTTTCTACAAGACTTGATGATTTTGATATAGAAGCTATGATAAAAGGCTATGATTCAATTAAACAAAAATTACTTGAATTACAAAGTAAAGGGTATGAAGCTACTAATAAAGAAAATAGTACTATTGAATCTTTAAAAATAGCTCTTGAAGCATCAGCTCGTGGTATAAAATTTGAAAATATTGATATTGAAAAAAGTGATGGCAAAAACTTCATTATTGACGAAGAAAATAATGCCTTAATACTACCATTTAGAACATTAGATGGACTTGGAGATGCTGTTGCTGCTAAAATAATAGAAGAAAGAAATATAAAACCTTTTTATAGTATTGAAGATTTTCAATTAAGAGGTAAAGTTAATCAAACTACAGTAGAAAAATTAAGAAGTATGGGTGTTTTAGACGGAATGCCTGAAAGTAGTCAGTTAAGTTTATTTTAACTAGACTTTTAGAAAACCTGTGCTATAATAAATGTATAAATCTTTGATGAAAGAATAGTAATAATATAGTTATTTTATAGAAAGCTAATGGTTGATGGAAATTAGTAAATAAAGTATTATGAATCTACTTTCTAGTGAGTTTAATAAACTCCGGGTTATACCCGTTATCTTAATTAAGAAATATAAAGGATGGTACCGCAGAATTGCTCCTTAGAGTAGCGGTACTTTTTTAATGAAAGGATGATTTTATGATAGATATTAAATTAATAAGAGAAAATAAAGATTTAGTAAAAGAAAATATTAAGAAAAAATTCCAAGATAGTAAGTTACCTTTAGTTGATGAAGTTTATGATTATGATTTAGAAGTACGTAAAATTCAAACTAAAGCTGATGAATTAAAATCAAACAAGAATAAGTTAAGTTCTGAAATTGGTCTTTTAATGCGTGATAAAAAAATTGAAGAAGCTAATAAAATAAAAGAAGATATTAAAAAAATGGGTGAAGAAATAACTTCTTTGGAAGAAAAACAAAATAATTTAAATGCTGAAATTAAAAAAAGAATGTTAGTTATACCAAACATAATTGATGCAAGTGTTCCAATTGGAAAAGATGATTCAGAAAATGTTGAGGTTGAAAAATTTGGAGAACCAGTTGTTCCTGATTATGAAATACCATATCATGCTGATATTATTGAAAGTGTTAATGGAATGGATAAAGATGCTGCAGGACGTACAAGTGGCGAAGGTTTTTATTATCTTTTAGGTGATATAGCAAGACTCCATGAAGCAATGATAGCTTATGCTAGAGATTACATGATTAATCATGGCTTTACTTATGCAATTCCACCATTTATGATTAGAAGTGATATTGTAACAGGAGTTATGTCATTTGCTGAAATGGAAGCTATGATGTATAAAATAGAAGGGGAAGACTTATATTTAATAGGTACTAGTGAACATTCAATGATTGGTAAGTTTAAAGGTCAAATTTTAAAAGAAGCAGAACTCCCAATTAAAATGACATCTTATTCTCCTTGCTTTAGAAAAGAAGGTGGAGCACATGGTCTAGAAGAAAGAGGACTTTATCGTGTACATCAATTTGAAAAACAAGAAATGATTGTAATTTGTAAGCGTGAAGAAGCTATGGATTTATATAATAAAATGTGGAAACTTACTGTAGATATTTTTAGACATTGGGATATACCTGTAAGACAACTTGAATGTTGTAGTGGTGATTTAGCTGATTTAAAAGTTAAGTCTTGTGATATTGAAGCTTGGAGTCCAAGACAAAAGAAATATTTTGAAGTAGGTTCTTGTTCAACACTTGGAGATGCTCAAGCAAGAAGACTTGGTATAAGAGTTAAAGGTGAAAAAGGAAATTATTACCCAAATACTTTGAATAATACAGTAGTAGCATCACCAAGAGGTTTAATAGCATTAATTGAAAATAATTATCAAAGTGATGGAAGTATAAAAATTCCAAAAGTTTTACAACCGTATATGGGTGGTTTAGAAGTAATAAAAAAAGCAAATTAATTAAAATTTGCTTTTTTATGTGAAAAATGTCGAAAAATAAGAAGTTTTTCCTAGTTTTGTCGAAAGCCTTGAAATATCAAAAAATTACTATATAATAGCATCTCGAGAAGCAAAAAGAAGATGCTTGCCACCATACTAAGGGACTAAAATTCAGGGGGTTTTATAAAAAAGAAGTAAAGGGTGGTAATAATGAATAACAAACAATATTTAGTCGCAAGACTATTTAACTTAATAACTATTCAGTTATTTAT
>CADBMU010000106.1 GCA_902795845.1 uncultured Erysipelotrichaceae bacterium | reverse complement strand
TAGACCTGCTATAGTAGTTAGTAATAATGTTTTTAATGAAAATACTAAAATGGTTATTGTTTGTCCAGTCACATCTAATAACAAAGAATTTCCAACCCATTATCAATTAGAAGATACCCAACAAATTCATGGCTCAGTTTTATGTGAACACATAAGAAGCATTGACTATGAAATTAGAAATTTAAAATTTATTGAAAAATTATCAGAAAATGACTTAATGAGTATAATTACTTTATTAAATGCATGTATAGAAGAATAAAAAGTGAATTCACTTTTTTATTTTTTTGTATTATAATTTTGATGATAAGAAGGTAATAAAAATGATTCAAATATTTGATATAAAAAAGAAAAATAAAAATTTAAAAAATGACGACCAAGAGATATTAAAAAAATATATGGTTGATTCAAAAATGGATAATGAAAATATTTTAAAGAGATATAATAGCAATATAAATGGTCTTACTAGTAATGCCGCAAAAAAAAGATTAAATGAAAATGGTAAAAATGTAGTAGTTAAAGATACAAAAAAACATTGGACATATTTTCTTTTAAATGCTTTTAAAGATGAATTTATTATCATATTATTAGTACTAGCTATAATTAACTTTTTTTTGAAAGATAAACTTGGATCAATGATAATTATTATAATTGCATTTATTAGTGCTTTAATAAGATTTTTTCAAGATTATTCAGTATATAAATTTAATAGAAAATTAAAAAGTAGCATATATTCTACTGTATTAGTTATAAGAGACAATAAAGAATTAGAAATAAAAGTTGAAGATGTTGTTACTGGAGATATAGTAAAATTAAATGCTGGAACAATAATCCCTGCTGATTTAAAAATTATAGAAAGTAAAGATTTATTTATTAATGAATCAGTATTTACAGGAGAAAGTATTTTAGTAGAAAAATTAGATAAAATTAATAAAACTCCTAAAGAGATTTTTGATATTGATAATATTTGTTTAATGGGAACAACAGTAGAAAGTGGTAGTGGAACAGGCCTTGTAATTTCTACAGGATTTGATACATATTTAGGTAAAGTTGGTAAGGAAGTTACTAATAAAAAAGAATTAACTAATTTTGATAAAGGAATTAAAAGCATATCAAATCTATTAATAAAATATATGATTGGAGTATGTCTAGTTGTTATTGTAATTGATGGAATAATTAAGAAAAATTTTAATGAAGCCTTATTATTTGCCTTATCCGTTGCAGTAGGTATTACACCAAGTATGTTACCAATGATTTTAAATGTAAACTTGACTAAAGGAAGTAAAAGCTTAGCTAAGAAAAAAACTTTAGTAAAAAAAATAGAAGCTATACAAAACCTTGGAGCAATTGATATACTTTGTACTGATAAAACAGGAACACTTACAGAAAATAAAATAACATTACAAAAATATATAGATGCTTTAGGAAATGAAAATGAGAAAATATTAGAATATGCTTATTTAAATAGTTATTATAGTACAGGTATAAAAAATCTTGTTGATAAGGCCGTAATAAATTATGCTGTTAAAAATAACATTCAAGAACAGCTAAAAAATTATGAAAAAATTGATGAAATTCCTTTTGATTATATTCGAAAAAAACAAAGTGTAGTAGTTAAAAATAATAAAACGTACAGAATGATAACTAAAGGGGCACTAGAAGAAATAATAAATGATTGTGATAATTTAATAATTAATGGTAAAACAATTGCATTAACTAGTGATTATATAACTACAATAAAAGAAAAGGCAAAAATATTAGCAAGTGAAGGAATGCAAGTAATTGCATTGAGTGAAAAAAGAGATTATCCTGGTAAAGATAAATTTGATTTTTCTTCTGAAAAAAATATGACTTTTGTAGGATTTGTAGGATTTTTAGATCCAGCTAAAAGTAGTGCTAAAAATACATTAATTAAACTTAATGAAATTGGAATAAAAACTAAAATACTTACTGGTGATAATCCTTATGCAACAAAAAACATATGTAATATGGTTGGACTTAACACTTCTAAAATATTACTTGGAAGTGATATTGATAAAATGAATGATGATGAGTTATCTTTAATGCTAGATAAAGTTGATGTTTATGCAAGAATGAATCCACTTCAAAAAGAAAGAATTGTTAATTTATTTCAAAATAATGGTCATGTAGTAGGGTACATGGGAGATGGAGTAAATGATGCTCCATCATTAAGTAAAGCTGATGTTGGAATTTCTGTAAACACAGCAACATCAATTGCAAAAGAAGCTAGTGATATAATTATTTTAAAACAAAGTCTAAATGTTATCTATGATGGAGTAGTAGAGGGAAGAAAAGTTTATGGTAACATTATTAAATATATGAAAATGGCTTTAAGTGCTGATTTTGGTGATGTTTTTAGCATAATGATTGCTAGTATTTTCTTTCCTTTCTTACCACTTTTACCAATTCAAATGTTATTACAAGATTTTATATATGATTTTTCCCAAATTGGAATACCCTATGATAATGTTGATTTAGAGTTTATTAAAAATCCTAAAAAATGGGATACAAAAGGCATATCAAGATTTATGAAGGTAATGGGAGTTACCAGTTCTTTAATAGATATTATTTCATTTATAATATTTTGGTTTATATTTAAATATAATAGTACTAGTATGCAGTCATATTTTCAAACTGCATGGTTTGTTACATGCTTAGTAACAGAATTAATGATTATTTATAATGTAAGAACTTCTAAAAAGCCATTTATTGAATCAAATGCTAGTTTTAAATTAAATATATTGACATTATTTTCGTTAGTTTTAACTATTATAACGCCCTTATTATTACATAATGTAGAAACTTTTCATTTTGAAATAATGCCATTAAAATTTTATATTTACTTGTGTTTTTTAGTTTTAATGTATTTTTTAATTGTTTCATTTATTAAAAAAATATATATAAAAAAATATAAAGAATGGTTATAAATAAATATTTTTCTTGATTATAAATATTTCTTATGTTATTATTTTACTAGAATACGAAGGTGGTGAGAAAATGGAATTTCTATATAAGTTATATGATAATGAATACTTTGGTATAGCATTGTTTATAGTAATTGCCATTTTAATATTTTTATTTTTACTTATTTTATTTTTTGGTAAAAAGGATGAAAAGAAAAGAAAATTAGAAGAAACAAAAAGATTAGAGTTAGAAAGTACAAATGCATTTAAAGAAACTAATGAAAATATAGAAAGCTTAGAAATACCTGAAATAAAACAGCCAGAAGTTTTAAATCAAGATCAAGAAGTTTTACCTGTTAATAATTTAGAAAATGCAAATGAAACTGAAGATTCTATGATAAATGTTCCAACATTAGATGTGACAGATTTTGATTTAAAAGAAGAAACAAAAGAAAATTCTCCAATTAATATTGAGTTACCAAAAATTGATGAACATAAAGAAAATAGTAATGAAAATAGTGTGGATATTGATAATTTATTTCAAATAAATTTAGAATTACCTAAAGAAAATAAAGAAAGTGAAGAAATAATAGAAAAAACAAATGATGTAATCAGTTCTAAAATTGAAGCACCATTTAGTTCAGTTTATGTTAATAAGGAAGAAGAAATTAAATTAGATAATACAAAAAATAATAATGAATTCAGTTTTGAATTACCTAAAATGGCTGTACCAGAATCTGAAACTATAAAAGAAAATGAAACTCCAAAAGCTGAAGAAGCAGAAGTTTCTAAAGTATCAGATTTTGATAGTTTGTTCGGAGATATTGAAACTGAAACTTATAATATTGAAAAGTAGAAAGAATTCATAAGGATTCTTTTTAAATGTAAAAAAAATGTAAAAATAGGATGTAAATATTGAATAAAATATACATTATTTAGTAATATATTATTGTAAGGACGTGATTAAATGTTATACCCATCAATAGACAAACTTCTTAATATTGTTGATTCAAAATACATGTTAGTTCATGTTGCTTCACAAAGAAGTAAACAAATGCTAGAAAATAATCACTTTCAAATGAAAGAAAAAGATTATTCTAACAAGAAAGAATTAGGAAGAGCATTAGAGGAGTTAGAAAAAGGGCTAATTACTATAAAAACAAAGTAGTAATTAAAAATCTTAGAAAAAATAAAAAAAACACTTGATTAATATCATTTGATATGATAAGATAATCATGTCGTTTGGGGAATTAGCTCAGCTGGCTAGAGCACCACGCTTGCACCGTGGGGGTCAGGAGTTCGAATCTCCTATTCTCCACCAAATTGATTAATACTCGAGAAATCGAGTTTTTTTATTGTATATAAATTATTTTTTAATTAATTTTAATGATTGTGTTATAATGATAGCATTCAAATAGAAGGTTGGATTGAAAATTTATGGCAAAGAAAATTATAATTGGTATTGTTGGAAAACATACTAAAATTATTAAAAAAAGAACTAATACATATATTAGAGATGAAATTAAACAAGCAATTTTTGATAATGGAGGTATTGCTATTGGAATATTATCTCCAAATGAAGAATTAATGTTTTATCGTAATGATTGGAAAATATTTGAAAATGATTTAATTAAACAAAATATTTTAGATCAAATTGATTTATGTGATGGGATTATTCTTCAAGGTGGAATAACAAATGAGGCTTTTGAAGCTTTTATAGCTAAATACTGTTATGAAAAAGATATACCTTGTTTAGGTATATGCGCTGGTCAAAATTGTATTGTAAATGCATTAAATGGGACTGTTAAAACTATTGATAATCCTGAAAAGCATTTTAGACCAGATGATGATTATGTTCATGAAATTACAATAGATAAAAATTCAAAATTTTTTGATATTATAAAAAAAGAAAAAATAATGGTTAATTCAAGACATAAAAATACAATAGATAACATAGCAAATTTAAATAAGGCAGCTTTATGTGTTGATAGTTATATTGATGTTGTTGAAGCTAAAAATAAAAAATTTTATATTGGGTTGAGATTTCATCCAGAAAGTCTTTATAAAATAGATAATAATATGAATAAAATTTTTCGATTTTTTTTAGAACAATGTAAAAAATAGATTAAACGATATTTTATACTCGAGAAATCGAGTTTTTTATTGTATAAAAAATAAATTTGTTATAGAATAATTGCTTGAAAGGATTGGTTAAATGAATATTGCAAAATTAAATATTAAAATAGATAATTTAGAAAATAGTTTAATAGCAACAGTTTGTTTAAAAAATAATAGATTTGAAGGATTTGTAATTACTTCTCAAAATTCTATATTTATAAAAGGTTTTGTAAATGATGAATTTATGTCATTTAAACTCTATCAAAAAGATAATAATGAAATATCTGAAAATGAATATACCATTGGAAAAAATGGCGATGGTAAAATTGTTAATGAAAGAAACAATAATAGTATTAATTGCCATGTTGATTTTAACATATTAATGCTAGATGAATATGATGAAAATTTAATGATTAATGAAATCCAAAATGCTATAATATTATGGAAAAATCCTGATCAAAAAAGTTTATTGAGAAAATAAACTTTTTTTAGTTTAATCGACCGGTCTTATATAAGTTAAATACATATAATATATTAACAAAAAACTTAAAGAAAGGTCGTATAATATGAAAATTTATTTTATTACTGGTATTTTAATATCAATACTTATTTTTAGCATGTATCTATTGATAAAAATTAATGGTGATGTTAGAAAGAAGGCATACCAGTTATTCTTAAAAGCTGAAGAACTATTTATAACTGGTAGTGGAACATTTAAAATGGATTATGTTATTGAAAACATTTATCCATATTTACCAAATTATATAAAGATATTTATTTCTCTAGATTTATTTAAAAAGATCCTTCAAAAGATGTTTAATGAAGTAAAAGATTTTTTAGAAACTGGTAAAACTTCAAATATTTTGAGAGGTGATTATAATGAGTAGAGTTGTGTTAGGAGATAATAAGATAACTCAAAAATATAGTAATTCTCACAAAGGAGTAGACATTGGATTTAAAGGCGGAAATAATGATTATATTTTAGCACATAGTGATGGAATAATTATTAATGCTATTAGTGGTAAAAAAAATAATTTAAAAGCTAAAGGCAATGAAACTTATGGAAATTATATAAAAATAAAACATTATAATGGTTATTACACTTTATATGCCCATTTAAATGAAGTATTTGTAAAACCTGGTGAAAAAGTTATTAAAGGTCAAAAAATAGGATATATGGGAAATAGCGGAAAAGCTTATGGAAAACATTTACATTTTGAAGTAAGAGACACTAAAGATAAAAGAATAAATCCAACTAAATAT
This sequence comes from uncultured Erysipelotrichaceae bacterium, assembly GCA_902795845.1. Classification (GTDB taxonomy): domain Bacteria; phylum Bacillota_I; class Bacilli_A; order RF39; family UBA660; genus RUG14121. The sequence goes on along the minus strand of CADBMU010000106.1, from coordinate 9,042 downwards.
GTTTATGAAGATCTACCTAAATTAATAATTTTATACCAAACTTATGATATAAAGAAGAAAAAATGGTTACCTAATGTTATTGCTAATTCTAATAACTATGCAGGAAATTTAAATAATAGTGTTGGTGCCCTATATATAGATAGTTTCATTTATAGAGTTCATGATTTAAAAAAGAAAAAATGGCTTGATTATGTAAATGGTCGAACTACTTATGCTGGTAACAAACAGCCTATTGATGGAATTCAAATAAAAAATGCTATTTATAGAGTCCATTTAAAAAATGGATCATGGTTACCGTGGGTTTTTAAAGTTGATAATACCAATAACGGCTATGCTGGCATACTAGGTAAAGAAATAGATTTAGTACAAATAAAAACTAATTAAAATGACTTTTGCTAGTCATTTTTTTATTTTTTTGTTATACTTTAATTATATTAGAATGAATAAGGAGGTCATTAAGTTGGATAATATTTTAAAAGAACTAGATGAATATGTTGATAATTTCTTTTTTGGTAAAACACCAGAACAAATTAAATATTATTGTAATAAAATTTTTAATTTTGAACATGTAAAAGATTTTGATAAATTTTCCAAAGAAATACTAGCTTTAAATATTGAAAAAAAGATAATGGAATCTATAGAAAATAGTCATAAAAAGATGTCTAAAAATTCTAAATGGGCTATTTTAAAACAAGAAGCTCCATATATTTATTCTAATAATTCGTTAAATAATTATTTAGATCTATTTGTAAGAGACTTCAATAGTAATAATTTTATTAAAAATAAAGAAATTGAAAATTTTTATAATAATAAAATATTAATGGCATTCAAATCATTTGGTAATAGATTAATAGTTTTACCAAGTGGTGAAAGAATTAGTATAAATGATGTAATAAGATCATTTCAAAGACTTTTAAGTAGTAATGAAATAACAAAAAAAGAATATGATATAAAAAAGAAAACAGGTAGCTTGAAAAAAATTGCGGCGATTTCAGGAATTGTAACAATTACAGGAATATCAGCTTTACAAATGCAAAATGAAAAAAATGATATAAATAAAGAAACTACTACATATGTAACTGATATCGATATTAAAGATTATAGTATGAATAAACAAAAAGATACTTTAATTATGAATACTATTTCATTAAAAGAAGAAACAAAAATCCCAGTATTTGTAGGTTATGATAATAATTGCCCTAAAGAATATCAAGAATATATTTATGAAATGTCAATTAAATACGATATACCATTTAATATATTAATGGCAATAGCAGATAATGAATCTAATGGTTTATTTGATACTAACGGTAAAATAAGTGAATATGATGATTATGGCTTTTTTCAAATAAATATATGTAATCATGATTTGATTTTTAAAGAACTTGGTTATGATTCAAAAGATTTACTTAACGATCCTTATAAAAATATTGAGGCTGCATCATTTTTAGTTAAAAAAATATGTAATATGTATAAAGAAGATGATTATGAAAATATCTTTGGAACTTATAATGGTTGGATAAATTGGAAGGACAAAGAAACATCTAGAAATTATGCTGCAAATGGTATACAAAAAATAAATGAAATTTACAATAAACTTGATGATGAACTATTTGAAAAAGAGGAAGAAAATGAAAGAACAAGAAAATAATAATGTAAAAGATATAATTTTATTAGATGATAATAGAAAATATATAATATTAAAAAAGAAAAATGAATATTATTTATTAATGTCAGATAGTGAACCTTTAAATATAATGGTTGGAAAAATAGAAAATAATAAATTTAAAGTTGTAAATGATAAAAAGATCATTGAAGAAATTTTGAATTGATAATACTTGCTTTTTTCAAAATTTGTGTTAATATTAATCTTACTTATAAGATGAAAGGAGATATAAAGTGGACGACGAATTGAATTTATCTAGTTTAATGGTAGATTATTCATCAGCATTAAAAATATTAAAAACAGAACTAGAAATTTTAAGTGATGAATTTGAATTTAATCATAAATATAATCCTGTTGAACATATAAAGTGCAGAATAAAAAGTTATGATAGTATAATAGATAAATTAGAAAGAAAAAATTTAGCTAAAACTAATGAAAATGTAGTAAATTACATAAATGATGTAGTTGGAGTAAGAGTAGTATGTTCATTTATTCCTGATGTATTTGAAATCGTTAAAATAATTGAAAATTCTAAAAATATTAAAGTTTTAGATAAGAAAGACTATATTAATAATCCAAAAGATAGTGGTTATTCTAGTTTTCATTTAATTGTAAGTGTTCCTGTAAATTTATCTACAGGTATCAAATATGTTAAAGCTGAAATTCAAATAAGAACTATTGCAATGGATTTTTGGGCTAGTTTAGACCATAAAATTTCTTATAAATTTCCTCATCCTAATGAATTACCATCTAAAGTTATTAATGAGTTAAAAACTAGTTCTGAAATAGTTAAATTACTTGATAAAAAAATGGCTGAATTAGTTGGGATTGTTAATGATATAAAAATAGACGAATAAAGTGGCTTAAAGGCCATTTTTATTTGGATTATCTTGCAAACGTATATTCGATATAGTAAAATATATATGGTGATTAAAAAATGGATAGAGTAATCATGCATATTGATGTTAATAATGCTTTCTTATCTTGGAGTGCAGTTTATTATAATTTAAAGGGTAGTAAAGTTGATATTAGAACTACTTATGCTGTAATCGGTGGCGACGAGAAAACTAGAAATGGAATAGTTTTAGCAAAATCTATGTATGCCAAGAAAAAGGGAGTTGTTACGGGCGAAACACTTTATAGTGCTAGAAAAAAATGCCCAGGCTTAAAAACTTATCCTATGAATTATCCATTTTATCAAAAAATGTCTAATAAATTATTTTCTTTAATAAAATCTTATAGTCCGGATATAGAAATAGCCTCTATCGATGAATGCTATCTTGACTATACAAAGGTAAAAAATATATATGGTGATGAATTGGAATTTGCAAAAAAACTTCAAAAGGAAATATATGAAAAATTAAAGTTTACTGTAAATATTGGAATAGCTAATAATAAACTTTGTGCAAAAATGGCGAGTGATTTTACAAAACCTAACAAAATACATACATTATATAATTATGAAATAAAAGAAAAAATGTGGCCTCTTGATGTAGGAGAACTTTTTATGGTCGGTAAAAAAACTGCTGAGAAATTAAAGATTATGAATATCAATACAATTGGAAAACTCGCTAATACTGAACCAATTAGATTATATCCCATGTTTAAAAATCAAGCTAAATTTTTAGTAGATATAGCCAATGGAATTGATAATAGTTCAGTAGATTCGAGTTCTTATGAAGCAAAAGGAATAAGTAATGAGATAACCTTAGAAAAAGATTATTCTAATTATAAAGAATTAGAGCCATTTCTACTGGCCCTATGTGATAAAGTTAGTTTAAGGCTTAGGAAATTAAATAAAAGTGCCAGTGTTATTGCAGTTATATTAAAAGATAATACTTTTAAAAGAAGAACACATCAAAAAAAGCTTGATTATCCAACTAATACTACTGATGAAATATTTGAGGTAGCAAAAATAATATTAAAAGAAATGCAAAATGATGATGAAATTAGGTTAATTGGATTAAGACTTGATGATTTATCAGTTTGTAATATAAGACAAATTTCACTATTTAATAATTCTTTAAACGATGATAGTAAATTAGATAAAACGATAGATAAATTAAAAGAAAAATATGGAACTAATATTCTTTTTAAAGCTGGAAGTGTAAAATTAAAAAATAAGAAAGAATAAAAGAAAAAAGATTATAAACATTTTTAATTTCTTTAAAAAAATAAATTTATGCATTATAATGGAATTATAGAAAGAGGAAAAAAATGAAAAAAATATTTAGCGTTATTTTAGTAGTATGTCTATTAATATGTGGGTGTTCTAAAGACACATCAAAAGGTACAATTGAAAAAATAAGTTATGAAGAAACTAATGAAATTACAAATTATGTTAAATTAGAAACTACAAAAGGAATAATTTTAGTTGAATTATATCCTAATGTTGCCCCAATTACTGTTGAAAATTTTCAAAATTTAGTAAATGAAAAATTTTATGATGGTTTGATTTTTCACAGAGTAATTAAAGATTTTATGATTCAAGGTGGAGATCCTGAAGGTACAGGACTAGGTGGTTCTAGTAAAACTATTAAAGGCGAATTTAAAAATAATGGAGTTAATAATGATTTATCTCATACTAGAGGAGTCATTTCAATGGCAAGAAATTCCATAAGTATGGATTCAGCTTCTAGTCAATTCTTTATAGTTCAAAAAGATTCAACTTATTTAGATGGTGATTATGCTACTTTTGGTAAAGTGATAGCAGGTATGGATGTTGTAGATAAAATAGCTAATGTAAATGTTGATTCAAATGACAAGCCAACTAGTACACAAAAAATAAAATCAATAAGATTTATAAAAATTGGAGAATAATTATGTTAAAAGTAGAAAATGTTACAAAATATTATGATGATAATTTAGCAGTAGATAATTTGTCTTTTGAAGTTAATGATGGAGAAATATTTGGCCTTTTAGGAGTTAATGGTGCGGGAAAAACAACAACATTTAGAATGATTTTAGGATTAATTGATAAAAATAAAGGAAATATAACTTTAGATGGTAAAAAAATAGATTATAGTATTACTGATCAAATTGGATTTTTAACTGAAGAAAGAAGTTTAATGCTTAAATTAACGGTAAAAGAACAAGCAATCTATTATGGAACTTTAAAAGGAATGAAAGAAAAAGATATTTTAAAAAAATTAGATTATTACCTAGAAAAATTTAAAATAAGTGAATATAAAAATCGTAAAATAAAAGAATTGAGTAAAGGAAATCAACAAAAAATTCAATTTATTTGTGCAATAATAAACGATCCAAAATTACTTATATTAGACGAACCTTTTTCAGGATTAGATCCTTTAAATGTTGAAGATTTTATGAAAGTTATTAGAGAATTTAGAGACAAAGGTACTAGCATTATTTTCTCTTCTCATAGAATGGAACATGTTGAATTATTTTGTGAAAAACTTGTAATTTTAGTAAAAGGAAAAAGCGTTTTAAGTGGTTCTTTAAAAGATATAAAAAAGAATTATCAAAAGAAAAATATAATTATAGATGCCTCTGTTGATGAAAATATTTTAAGAAGTTTAAAAGGTGTTGAAGAAGTAAATAAAGTAAGTAATGAATTTATTGTTAAAATAAAGAGTGATAAATATATAAAAACTGTTTTTGATTATGTAAAAGAATGTGATAATGTTTTAAAATTCTCTGTAGAAGATGCTTCACTAAATGAAATATTTGTTGAAACAGTTGGAGGTTTATATGAAGAATAAACTAAAATTTTTAATTAAACAAAGTCTTAAGAAAAAAATAGGAACTAAGTGGTTTAAAGCTGTAAATATTATTTTGTGTATTTTAATAGTAGCGATGGCAAATATAGATCGTTTAATAACTGTTTTTGGAGGAGATTTTAATAAAGATACTACTGTTTATGTTAAAGATAATGTTGGTGTTTATGATTATTTAGAACCCTTGTTTAATGAAACAACAAAAACAGTAGAGGATTTAAAAAATTATAAAGTTGAAAAAACTGATAAAAGTTTAAAAGAATTAAAGAAGAATATAAAAGATACTGATAATATAATTGTAGAAATTAATTCATCAGATACAAATTATATTTCTAGTACAATTACAACTTATGATGCTTTAGATACTATATCTTATCAGTTATTATCTAATGTTTTAAACCAAACGAAAGAAGCTTTTGTTATTGGGAAACTTGGTTTAACAGAAAATGAAATAATAGCTTTAAAAAGTAATATAGAAATAACTAAAAAAACAACTAATCCTGATTTAAAAGATAATGCTAAAGCTAAAGATATTATATCTTCAGGATTGATTATTTTATTTATTGTTCCTTTCTTTATTTTTATTACATTATTGGTTCAAATGCTAGGTGCAGAAATTAACGAAGAAAAATCTACTAAGAGTATGGAAATAATAATTTCTAATGTTCCACCAAAATATCACTTTATAGCTAAGATTTCAGCTTCTAGTTTATTTGTAATTATTCAAGGAGCTTTACTATTTTCATATACAATTTTAGCAATGCTAGTAAGAAATTTAATAGGTGGATTATTTGGTAGTGGTATAGTAAGTAGTAATGTTAGTAAATATTTAAAAGATATTATTAATTTATTAAAAGATAGTGGAATTATAGATTTGTTAATAAAAGGTTTACCATTTATAATTCTACTATTTATTGTTAATATTTTAGCATATGCCATTATAGCTGGTGTTCTTGCATCAATGACAACAAACATTGAAGATTATCAACAATTGCAATCACCAATAATGATTATAATGATGATGGGGTATTTTATAGCTATTATGGCATCAACCTTTGATGGTTCAATATTTATTAAAATTGTATCATTTATACCACTGTTATCAGCACTTGTTGCACCAGTAATTTATTTACTAGGACAAACAACAATAATTGAATTAATCATATCTTTAATTATATGTATGATAACAGTAGCGATATTATATATTTATGGCTTAAAAATATATAAAGTAGGTATACTTAATTATTCATCTAGTAATCTATGGAAAAAAATACTAAAATCCTTAAAAGAAAAGTAGGAGGTTTATATGAAGGAAAATATGGAATTAAAATGTTTAAGTAAATATGCAACAAGTGATAGTATGGCAATAAGATTTAAAAGAGAAAATGATGATGATATAAGACCAGCTTTCTTTAGAGATATTGATAGAGTCTTATACTCAACTTCTTATACAAGATATATTGATAAAACTCAAGTTTTTTCTTTTGTTAATAATGACCATATTAGCAAAAGAATAATTCATGTTCAATTTGTTAGTAAAATAGCAAGAACAATTGGAAGAGCCTTAGGACTTAATACAGATTTAATTGAAGCTGCAGCACTTGGACATGATTTAGGACATGTACCTTTTGGACATACTGGTGAAAGAATACTTAATGATATTTCATTAAAACATAATGAAGGTTATTTTAATCATAATATTGAAAGTGTTAGAATACTTATGACACTTGAAAATAATGGTGAAGGTAAAAATATTACCCTTCAAGTATTAGATGCAATTATGTGTCATAATGGAGAATTTGTTTTAGGAAAATATGAACCTGTAAAGAAAACTAAAGAAGATTTTATTAAAGAATATAAAGAATCTTATACTAATAAAAATAAAGTAAAAGAATTAAGACCAATGACTTTAGAAGGTTGTGTTGTAAGAATTAGTGATGTAATAGGGTATATTGGTAAAGATATAGAAGATGCAATTATACTTGGAATAATTAATGAAAATGATATACCAGAAGATATTAAGAATACACTTGGTACAACTAATAAAGAAATTATAAATACTATTGTAAATGATATTATTAAAAATAGTATAGATAAGCCATACATAAAAATGAGTGAAGAAATATTTAATGCACTTATAAAATTAAAAGAATTTAATTATAAAAATATATATGCAAAAGCAAACACTAAAGAAGAAATAGAACAATTTGAACTTATGTTTAACACGTTATTTGATAACTATTTTAATGATGTAAAAACAAATAATGAAAATTCACCAATTAATAAAGTTTTCTTAAAAGATATGAATGAAGAATACTTAAAAAATACTTCAGATGCCAGAAAAGTAATAGATTTTATAGCTGGTATGACAGATGATTATTTTATTAATTGCTATAAAGATACATTAGAGTAAAAATTTTAAATTGATTTCAATATTTCTATTTGATATTATAGAAAGTATTAATTTACTTATTGATGGAGAAAAATAATGGATAAAGAAGATTATATTAATGATTATAAAAATAAATTTGAATATTTAAATTTTAATGAAGAAATTATCAAAATGTTTGAAGAAGCTTATGAGAAAGCTAAAAATGCAAAAAGAGAGAACTTTAATAATCAATTAGAATATGAATTTATATTAAAACTTATAGAAAAAGCTAGAAACGGAGATAAAGAAATTTATGATAATTTATCTTTATATCATGAAAAGTATAATGCATTTTATTTAAGAAAAAACAAGGATAAATTGAAAGACTTTTCAAATCTTAAGCAAAAAGAATATTACGATAAAGCATTTAAATTTACAATTGATAATTATATAGAAGGACAGTTGTTTTATAAAGAACTAGTACATAATATTATTTTAGTTTATAAAAATCAATTGCCTTTAAAGGGAGGTTTGAATATGAAATATGATCTTTCAATTAAGTCTATTTATGATTTATTTTCTAAATATGACAATGAAATAATTAAAATGATTTTAGAAATTTCAATTGATAATGAACCATCATCTATTTCTATTTTAATGAAAAAATATGGAAAAAAATTTGATGGAATAAATTCTGAAATGTTAACTTATAACGAAAAAGTAAGATTAGAAAACATATTATCTAGAATTGAACAAAAAATAGAATTAGCTGAATACATGATTAATAATGGTAAAACTTATAATGAGGTTAGAAAAATATTAAAAAAATTGAAAGACGTAGCTTTAATAAATGCGATTACTGATATGAAAAAAAATAAAAATTCTAATTTTGAAATAAGAAATATTTCTGATATAAAGAAAAAATATAGTGTCAATGATAATGTGTTAAAAATTGCTATTGATTTTGATGAAGATGAAATTGAAAAGAAAGTATTTTGTTATACTTATGGCTTTAATGTACAAAAAATGAGTGCTGCTAATATATGTAAATTGTTAGAAATAAATAGCTATTTATACAATAAATATTTAAATTCAATTTTAAATAAAATGAATCACTTAGTTAATCAGGCTAAAGAATATTATGAATTATTAGATGAAAAAAATCCTGTCATAAAAGAACCTGCTATAATAATAAATGTAAAAAAAGAACCAATAAAAAAAGAAAAAATAAGCACTAAGAAAAAAGAAACATTTTTTGAATATTTTTA
>CADBMU010000105.1 GCA_902795845.1 uncultured Erysipelotrichaceae bacterium | reverse complement strand
TGTAAAGATTTTACTATTTTTTCTTTACACTTTTTTTAGAACTATTGTCATCATCAAGTTTATCTAATGCATCTTGTAATACTTGACGAGCTTTATTTTTTACTTCATTAGCTGCTTTTTCCACAGCTGGTTCTGCTTTTTTCTTTGCTAATTTAACAATTTCATCAGCTTTTTTCATAATAGCTTGACTTTTATCTTTGATAATATCTTTGGCTTTTTCTTTATCAAGATCTTTTAATTCCTTTTTTATATCGTCAACCATTTTTTCAATGTCTACATCTTTAGCTTTGTTTACAAGCTCATCCATTTTTTTCTTTAAATCAGCTCTAGTTTTAGAACCTTTTTGTGGTGCAAATAATAATGCAATTCCAGCACCTACAGCTGCTCCAGCAGCAAATTTTGCAATATTCCCTTTTTTACTCATCTTTATCTTCACCTTTCTTTTTTTTACCGATAAATAATTTTGAAAATATAGAACTTATTAATTCAACAGCTCTATCGGTAATCATTGCTAATTTATCAGTAGTAAAATCAATTATAGAAAAAACACTATTTAAAGATTGAACTTTATCATTAACATCATCAACAACTTTTTCAACTTTAGTAATAGTAATAATTGACTTTATACCTAATACTATTCCAATTACTAATATTATTATTAACAAAAAATAAATAACTATAGGTAAAAATTGTAATAAAAATTCCATTATTCTTCTCCCTCTTTATCTTCATACATAGAATCTATTAATTCAAAAAGATCATTTTCTAAAGTATCATCAGGTACTTCAGTACTTTCTTCTTTAATATCTATTTCTTTATCTTCTTTTTCTATATCATTATCTTCTTCAATAACTTCTTCTGGTTCAATTTCTTCATATTTTGCTTTTTCTACACGTGACGGAATTTCCATTTCTTTAGTTACATCAATTTCTGTATCAACAGTTTTATCTAATAAATCATCTAATTCTTCTAAAGAATCTTCTTCTTTTTCAATTTCTTTTGTAATATCTGCTACATTATCTTCTACTAAATCTTCATAAAATTTTTCTGTTGGTTCACTTAATGTTTTTTGAAGATCTTCTTCTAAAGAACCAAAAGCTTTTTTACGAACACTGTCTACATCTAATTTAACAGCTTTTTTTTCGATAATTTCGTCTCTAGTAACAACATCTTCTTTTTTATAATTTTTATCTAAAATTCCATAAACAGGTGAAATTACTGGAGATGGTTTAAATGCTTTTTTAGGAGTTTCTTTAATTGATTTTACAATTCTAGTAGAAGTGTATTCTTTTTTATATGGTTTATCATAACTATCAAGAGTTCTTCTTCTTTTTTCAATATCTCTATCATATCTTTTTACAGGTTCTTCTTTCTTCTTTGGAGCAAAATCTTCAAACTCTTCTTCATCAAATGCTGGAAAATCAAATGTCTTTTCAGCTTTAAATAATTCTCTATCTGTTTCTTCTTCAAAATTATAATTATCTTTTTTCACTGTTTCTTTAGTTATTTTTGGAAGTTCCATTGTATTTTTAGAAACTGGTTTTATTTTTGGTTCTTCAACAGTTTCTTCTACTTCTTCCTCTTCAAATAAAACATTTTTTAATTTATTTAATAATCCCATTTTAAACACCTTCCTAGTTTATAAAATCGTTATCATGATTATTATCATTCTCATAGTTATCATATTTTTCTACGTAATTTAGGTAATTACTTTCTGTTTCAGCTGTTTCAAATATATTAAATTCCTCGTTGCTAAAACTTAGTTTATTATTTCCTAATAGATTTTCTAGTATAGTATCATTATACTCAACACTAGATAAAATGCTTATAGCATTTGCAATGGTTTTATTTATATCACTTTCTTCTACCATTACTTCTATTTTAGCATAATTATACATAATTTCAATTAAATATTTTTCATTTTTCATTTTTTTAATTTCTAAATAACCAAATTTATCATCGTTTTTTAATACATTAGAATAATAAACATTAGTTTTTTTTATGTAATCAAAATTAACTTTATTATAATAACTTAAAACATCTACATACATGTAATATTTATAAGTACCATCAGATAATAATTCATTATAATCGTTCTTACCTAAGGTTTTTACTCCCTTTGGAATATAATATTTATATCCATTTCTATTTGTATTATAGAATTTTAATTCACTATTAAGTGAATCAGTAAGTATTTCATCAATACTACTTTTATTTATATCTACGCAACCACATACTAATATACATAGTACTACTATTAAGAATATTTTTTTCATATAATTCTCCTCTATGTTCTACAATTATATCAAATATATTGATAAATTTAAATACTAAAATAAGTCGTTTTTTGTAACAAAAAAACTGGTGAATTAATCACCAGTAGTTTCTAATATTTTTTTTATTTTACTTTTAATTCTTTGCATAGTATTATCAATTTGTTTAGGACTTTTATCCAAAATATCAGATATTTCTAAATAATTTTTATTCATAAGCATTAATTTAAATACTTCATATTCTGACTCAGATAAATCATTTTTTATTTTATTTAACAATTCTTTATAATCTTCATCAACCGTGATATTGTGTAATGGATCATTCTTAGAATTATCAGATAAAACTTCTTTTAATGGTAATTCTTCTCCATTTTTTTGATAATCAAGAGATAAAGCTTGTAAAAGTATTTCATTTTTCTTAGCTTTAGCTTTAAGTAAAACTCTTTGAAGACGACGGTCAACACACAAAGTTATAAAAGTTTTTAAAGATGCTTCTTTATTATCATCAAATGATATCAATGCATCTGTAAACCCAACTAAAGCTTCTTGATATAAATCATTATATTCAATTCCTAGTTTTAATGATGCCATAATATATTTTTTTATAACTACATCTATTATATAGTTATACTTTTTTAATAAAATATCTTTAGCTTCTTCATTACTTTCACAAATCATACTACATAACTCATTATCTGAATATTCTTTGTAGTCCATTATTATTCTCCATTCATATTAAATATTAAAATTCCTGCTGCAACGCTTGCATTTAAACTATTAACTTTACCCTTCATTGGAATAGAAATTATTTCATCACTATTTTTTAAAGTAAGATCTGAAATACCTTTTCCTTCATTACCTATTATTAAACACCTTTTAGGGGCATAATCAACTTTATTATAATCTTTTCCATCCATATCTGCGGCATAAATAAAGAAATTATTATTTTTTAGTTTCTTTATTGCATCATTTATATTACTTACTAGAACTATTTTAACTCTTGCTAGAGCTCCAGTACTTATTTTCATAACTGTTTCATTAACTCTAACACTTCGATCTTTAGGAATTATTATAGATTTTACACCTGCTGCTTCACACGTTCTAATAATTGCCCCAAAATTATGAGGATCTTCTAAATGATCTAATAGCACAACAAAGTTTTCATCAAATATTTCATTTAAATTTGAATATTCATAATCATCTATTTCAATAACTATTCCCTGATGATTACCATGAACTTTCTTATCTAAAATATTATTATCAATAAGTTCATATTTAATTTTATTATCTTTTAAATATTTTAATATAGAATTATCTTTTATAGTTTTACTAACCATTACTTTTCTTATATTTTTAGGATTTAATTCTTTTAAAGTATTTCTTCCATAAGCTAACATTTTATCGCCCCTTTTTGACAAATATTATAACATATTTTTTATAAATATAAACTTTTTTTCAAAAAAAGTCACAAATTTAATTATTGTGACTCTTAGATATTACTTTCTAATATCGTTAGTAAATTAATACTAGATTGATTATCAGAAATAAATATGTACGAGTAATACCTGTGTACATACATATTATTTACTTTTCTAAAGATTTTATTTGACCTGTTTTTTCCAATTTTTCTTTTTCATCACTTTGGTTTAATGCCATACCAATTGTAAATATATATGCTAAGAAATATACCCATAACATGAGAATAATTACATTACTAAGTCCCCCATAAAAGACATTATAATGAGCAAAATTTGCTATGTAATATGAATATATATAGGTAGCAAGCACCCAAAATACTGAGGTAAATAGTGCTCCTTTGTTGACATATGAACTTGGTATTTTTCTATCTGGTGCCATTGTATAAATAACTTTAATAAAGAAAAATATTATAAACCACGCTATTGGTCCTTTTAAAACATTAATTATTAAAGATATTTCATTAGTGATATTTTGATTTAAATTAACATAAGCTATCATTTCAATTACTTTATTACCAAAAACTGGTACTATTAAAATAAATAGAAATAGTAAAACTAAAATTAATGTTATTATCATCGCTTTTAAACGTCTTTTAAAGAATGAAGAATTCTTTATTCCATAAATAGTATTAGATGTAACAATAATTGAAGAAGCACCATTACTAGCAATATAATAACCAACAATTAATGTAATATAAAATCTTTTTGATAAAGTTACTCCACTCACTATTGGAACAATCATTTCTGTTATAGTTTTATTAAAAGCCTTAGTAATAAAATTTGAAATAAAATCTACAGGTAAATTTAGAAATGATGCTCCGTAACTTACAAGAGTAACAATTGGAACTACTGATAAGATTAAAAAGAAAGCAAGTTGACCTGGAAGTAACACCATTTCAGGGCGGTTTAAAACTTTCCATAATTTTTTTATAAAAATTTTAAATCTTTTTATTAAATCATTCATCTTTTTTTTCTTCCTTTTGATTCTTTACTTGTTCTACAGCTTCATTAGTAGCATCTTCAACACTTTTAACAACATCAGTAATCATACTATACCCTATTGAAACACCGTTATCATAAGGTAATTTTTTAAATTCTTTATTTAATTTATGAATATAACTTGTTATTTGTTTTACTTCATATCCTACTAAATAAATTAAAAATTCATTACCATCAGTTCTTATAATATCAGAATTATCAAGTTGTGTTTTTATTAGAATATTTGCACAAGCTTTTATTTGAATATCGCCTTTTTCATAACCAAGTGTATCATTAATTTCTTGAAGTTTATTTAAATCAAGAACTATTACAGCTTGTGGATAAATTGTGTTATTATTCCAATTATCTAAATTTTCGTTTAAATAATTTCTATTTTTTAAAGAAGTTAATTGATCAATAAAACGCATTTTGTCTTCTTTTTTTATTTTTTTGGCAATTTTAATTTTTTTACTCTTTTTATATAATATTAAGAAAATTATAATAAACATAAATAATAATATTAGAATATATTTAGCTATAGTTCCTAAAAAAGATCCACTTTTTTTTGTCATTTCATAATTATATAAACCTTTATACATAATTTGATTATTATCAACAGCTTCAAAGTATTTATTTAATATTGTACCTAATGAATTATTTCCTTTTATTCTAAATTTATAAGTATAATCCACATTTTCTTTATATCTTACACTATATCCATTTAAATAACTATTTTTATAACTTTCATATTTATTAAAATCGATTGCTACATTTTTATGTTCTTTAACAATCTTTTTTAATTCTTTAATATTTTTATATTTTTTTATATTCATTTTAGTATTATCATGTAGATAATTATATATTTTAGTATTTTCTTCAACGTATATTTCTTCATTTTCTAAACTATCAAAAGAATTTACAACTTTACTGTTTCCAATATAACTAATTATTGCTATAGGAAGTACTATGTTTGAAGAAATACTTTCATAATTTGTACTAGAATTATAATAATCAAAATAAATATTTATTTTATTATTATTTATAGCTTTTTCTAACTTAGTAAGATTATTATATTTAACAAAATCAATCTTTATATCTAATAAATCTGCAAACTTTTTCATGTAAACTGCACTAATACCGCCGAAATTGCCACCACTCATTATTTCATATGGATCATTGTTAACAAATCCATAAGTATAATTTGTTGCCTTTATTTTATCCATTTCAGCTTCAGAAATATTAAGACTGTTTAAAAATAAAATTAATTCATTTTGATTTAAAGTTTCATCAAAATTTTTATCCTTCCAACTATTAAAATATTTGCTTAAAATACTGGATAATTCTTGTTTATCATCATATATTCCATAATAAATCTTAGCATCAGAAATATGATAATTTATATAAAAATCATTACTTAGTATTTCATCTAAATACATTATTTTAGGAACTATTATATAATTTAGATCGTTATTTTCTTTAAAATTTTTAATTAATTCTTCTTTTGTCTTATATAATATATATTCGTTAGTTTCTTCATTTAAATATTTTTCAATATAATCTTTAAATTCTTCTAAAACTCCAATTTTATAATTTTTTAAATTATTTATATCAGTAATTAATCCAGATTTTTTACTAACTAAAACAAATTCATCATCATAAAAACTTGTAAAATTTTCTTTAGTTAAAGAATAACCAAGATACGTACCATCAACATGTTCATCAGAATTATAAATAACAGGATTTACTTCTATATTATAGTTTTCACTCAGAGAATTTAAAAATTCAAAGAATACTCCATTCCCATCTTTTCCAAAAACATTTAAATCATTTATAACGTTAATACTTATTACGTTATTTTTATTAGCGTTTAACCATTGTTTTTCATTAACGCTTAAACGTTGTTTATCGTTAAGTATATTTAAACTAACAATTAAAGTTGCTATTACTATTAAAATAGCTAATAATATTATTATAATTAATTTCTTTCTTTTCATATTCACTACCTTATTCTTCGCTAACAGGGGTATTATTAATCCATACTAATCCTGTTCCATTAACATTTTTTGAACCCATTACTGAAAAACCAGCATCAGATTCTGTTGCATCTTGTACTAATGAATAATTTAAATCATAAAACTTTAACTCTTTTTCATTGAAATATTCAACAGTATTTAAAGCTTTTCCTTCAGCTTCAACTAATGCTATACCATCACTAAATTTAATATTTATATAGATAATTTTTCCAATTTGATTTATTTTACAATCAGTAATTTTTTCATCTTCTTTAATTTTATTTTCCAATTTTTTTATCTCATCTTTTTTTATTTCAACATTTTTTATTCCATCTAATCTATCACCATATTTATCTTTTGATGTACCAAAGAAATAATCTAATGCTACGATAAATATAAGTACTAGACATACAATTAAGATTGTAGTTAAAACAAATAAAACACGATTTTGATTCCAACTATTTTTTAATTTTTTTATTATTTTTTTCATTTTTATCACCTAACCTAGAGTATATTAATTATACTATATTATATTAAATTTATCAATTTCTAATAAAACTTTTAAAATTTTATTTAACTTAAAAATAGCAATTTCTTGCTATTTTAGTAATTCTTTTACTTTTTCTAATGATAATCCTGTTGCGTCAGCAATATCTTGTATATCCATATTTTTATCAAGCAATTTTTTTGCTATTTCTAACTGCTTTTGTTCAGCACCCTCTAATCTTTCACTGTTTAAAATCATTTCTTGATCTTCTTCTGGATCAAATAATATTTCAGCAAATTCTTCTGCACTTAATTTCTTCTTAAACTTTTCCATTATC
>CADBMU010000104.1 GCA_902795845.1 uncultured Erysipelotrichaceae bacterium | reverse complement strand
TTTTATTATCGTAATAAGATAGAATTAAAAGTAATTAATGGTCAAATGGGGTTTTATCAAAGTAAATCTCATGATTTAGTTGAAATTAATGAATGTTTAATAACTAAATCATGTATTAATAATGTAATTAATGATGTAAAAAAATTAAATTTAGTAAATGCATCTATTACCATAAGAAGTAATTTTAATGATGAGGTATTAATTATTATAGATAGTGATGTTGATATTGATGTTGATTATGGTAATTTAATAGAAAATAATAAAATTGCGGGAATTATGATTAATGGTAAAACTGTTTATAATGATTCATTTTTAATTGAAAATATCAATGATTTATATTTTAAAGTATCTTACAATTCTTTCTTTCAAGTTAATCATTATATATGTTCTAAATTATTTGAAATTATTGCTGATAATATAGATAAAAATAGTATAGTAGCAGATTTATACTGTGGAGTTGGAACATTATCACTAGTAGCATCTAAAAAGGCTTTAAAAGTTTATGGTGTTGAAATAGTAGAAAATGCTATATTAAATGCTATTGAAAATGCTAAAATAAATAAGGTTAATAATACTTACTTTATGGTTGGAAATGTTAATAAAATATTACCTGAAATTAAAGATAATATAGATACTATTATTATAGATCCACCTAGAAGTGGGCTTGATAAGAAAACACGTGATACTATTTTAAAAATGTCACCAAATAAAATAATTTATACTTCATGTAATCCTCAAACATTATTAAGAGATTTAAAAATATTAAAAGATTTTTATGAAATTAAAGAAGTTTATGCTTTAGATATGTTTTCTTACACTTATCACGTTGAATGTGTATGCATAATGGAAAAGAAGTAACTTAATAGTTATTGTATCAAGTTCATTTTATTGATATAATTTAAGTGCATAAATTAAAAATAGTTTAGTTTGGAGGTATTATTATGGCATCTGCAATAATACATATTGCTATTGCAAAGAAAGTTAATGAAGTAATAAATAAAAATGAAAAAGATTTATATTTAGGTTCGATTGCTCCGGATGCTGCTAAAATAGTTGGAATCGATAGAAATTTAACTCATTTTATTAAAGAAAGTACTAATGGTTCACCTGATATAGCATATTTTAAGCAACTTTATTAATAAATTCTTCAAAGTATAACTATATTTTGAAGTTGGATAAAATAACTCATTTTATTGAATATGCAACAGTATACGTGTTAGAAAAATTGAAAGAAGATAATTTAATTTAACATTTAGAAGGATAATAAAAAGGGGTTAAAAATGTTTTTGAAAATAGATTTAAAAGAAGTATGCTTCTTTTATTTTTTAATTGCATGCAAAACAAATGTTTGATATAATATTCGTATAAGTATCAGATTATGTGAATTATATTGAAAGTGTTCACAAAAAATAACAAATATTAATTGAGTATGTTACTTAAAATAAAAAAATTAGCCAAAAAAATGTCATATGTAAAGATACCTTGATAGAAATATTTACTCTTAAATAATAAAATGATTTTAAGAAAGGAGGAAAATTTATGAATATGGGAAACAAAATTCAAGAAATTAGAAAGAAAAATAAAATGTCACAAGAGGAGTTTGCAGAGTTGTTTAATGTATCAAGACAAACTATATCAAGTTGGGAAAACTCCAAAAGTTACCCAGATATTGAAACACTTATAAAATTAAGTGATAAATTTGATATTTCTTTAGACATTTTATTAAAAGAGGATAAGGTTATGATTAAAAGAATTGATAAAGAAAGAAAAAATTATAAAATAATAAAAAAAATATTATTTATTGTATGTTGTATTTTAATAATTGCTGGAATAATTTATGGTATTAAATATGCTAGTTTTAGCAAAAAATATGATGAAGTAAAAAATGAAATAGAACCAAAATATTATCAAACATTAAAGAATTATAAATTTAATAAAAATGGTAGACTATATACATTAAAAGTTTTTGATAATGTTAAATTTATTGCGGGATCTCAAGAAATGCCATCAAAAAAAGATAGAGTTTTACATTTTTATGCCCAATTTTTATATGCATATATTGATAATGATGATAGTACAATTGAAATAATCTTTAATGACTTTAATAAATTTTATTTGTCTAAAAATTTAAAAGATAAAGACAAAACGATTGTTTTCAGTGTTGATGATTTAAAAGAAAAAAATAGAAATAATTTAGAAATTATAAGTAAAAAAATAGATTATGATCAGTCAAAATTGGAAGAAGTAATTAATCAAGGATATAAAATTTATAATGATTTATATTCATGTAAGTTATGTAAATAAATACCTTGCTTATTAATGATAAATTATCGGAGGTAATAAGAAAGTGAAATATGATTTAATAAAGGCAACTAATAATGATATTGATTTTATAAAAAAAGCAAAATTGTATAATATACTTAAATATGCTCATGATTTGACAGAAAAAGATATTTTAAATATTAATAATTATGTAGAAAAAACTCTTTTAGTTGAAATGGCTAATTATAAAATTATTGTACATGATAACCAAAAAATAGGATGTTTATTAGTAACCAAAAAAGAAGATAGTATAACGTTAGACGAAATATATTTAGAGGAAGAATATAGAAATAAAAAAATAGGTACAAATATTATTACAAATATTTTGAAATCTAATTCCTCAGTATATTTATGGGTGTATAAAGAAAATACTAAAGCAATATCACTATATAAAAAAATGAAATTTAAAGTAATTAATGAAACTGAAACTAGATATTATATGGAATATAGTAAATGGAATCAAAAAAGGAATGATTAAATGAGTTTATATGAAATTTTATGTGAAGAAGATGTTGTTCAAAGTATAAATGATAATTTAGAAATTTTGTTAAATTATATACCCGAGTTAAAATTAATTATTGGATTTGAACATAGAAATAAAGGGCATTTTTTAAATGTCTGGGATCATACTTTATTAGCATTAAGTTTATCAGAAAATAATTTTGACGAAAGATTAGTTTTACTTTTGCATGATATTGGTAAATCTATTGCTTATCAAGAAAAAGAAGATGGAACAAGAAGTTTTCATGGTCATCCACAAGCTTCAGCTGAAATAGCTTATAAAATATTGAAAAGACTAGACTTTAGTGAAAATTATATTAATAAGATTTGCTATTATATTAAAAATCATGATAACGTAATTTCTGATGATTTGATACAAAATAATTTTGAAGATGCTTTATTTCTTTATAAAGTGCAATATTGTGATTCACTTGCACATAACCCTGATATTTTAGAAAAAAAGAAAAAATATTTAAAGAGGATAAAAGAAAAATTAAAATATAAAAAATAATTATTGTTGAATTTCTATATCAAATAAATAACAGTATATTTATAAAAATTTTAGAATTGTGTTATAATTATCTAGAGAAATGAAGTGAAAAAAATGAAAATATTGATTATTGGAGCAGGTGTACTTGGATCAAATTTAGCTCATTCTATAAAAAAAGGAAATTATATAACTATTCTTGCAAGAAATAAAACTTATGAAAATTTAAAAAATAATGGTTTAATAATTAAGCATAAATTAGGAAGAAAGACAATAGATCATTTTAAAGTAATAAATAAATTAGAAGAAAATGATATTTATGATGTAATATTTATAGTTTCAAGATTTTCTTCTTTAGATAGTATTACTCCTATTATAGAAAGCAATAAGAGTAAGAACATAGTTTTTGTAGGTAATAATATGAATGCAGAAAAGTATATGAATTTAAAAGATAAAAATGTATTATTTGCATTTTTTATGGCTGCTGGTAAAAAATATGATGGTTATATAGATTCAATTTGCTTAAATAAAATAGAAATTGGAAGAACCGATGGAAAAGATATTAGTAATGAATTTATAAAATCTATTTTTAAAGATACAAAGATAAAATTAATTATAGACAATAAAATGAATGATTATTTAAAAACACATGCCTGTGCAGTTTTACCACTCGTATTTGCAAGCTATAAAGTAAATGAAAATTTAAAACTATTAAAAAATGATAAAAAATATTCTTTGAAAATTATGGATGCCATTATTGAAGGTTATGATGTATTAAAAAAATTAGGATATGAAATACTTCCTAAAGGAGAATATGAAAACTGTGTAAATAAGAAAAAAATGTGTGCTTTTATTTATCGATTTATGTTTTCTAATTTTATTGGAAAAATGTGTATTTCTGATCATGCAATGAGTGCAAAAGATGAATTTATATTATTAGAAAACGAATTTGAAAAATTAAAGAAAAAAGCAAAAATAGAAACTAAAGTATATGATGAATTAAAAATGACTTTGTTAAATGATGTTGCTTTTAAGTAAATATTTTGCTAAAATAAAATTGTATTAATACTTGCCGAGTGTTAATATGACAATTTAGACGATAAGGTGTGAAATCTTTAGGCAAGGAAGAAATCATGCATTTTGCGGAAGATACTTTTTTAAGTATCTTTTTTGCTTTTATTATAGGAGGTGAAAATCGTAAATTTAAATAATTTAGAATGTATGCTATAATTAATTAAAGAAATATTTTTGAAAGGGATATACGGATGAAAAACTCTAAATTATTACCTAAATTAATTACCAAAAAAACGATATTAATTATTTTATTATGTAGTATTATGATTTTTGGAGTGACAAGTTGTGATGATTATAAGGAAAAAAATAGTATTGGAAATAAGTCTGATATTAAAATTTCAAAAACAAATGATGTTGGTATGTCTATTAAGGATGGAACTCTTACAAATACTGGAGCTACTTTAATTTTGAGTAATAATAGTGATAAAGATTTTAGTTATGGAAATCCTTATGAAATAGAAGTTAAAAAAAATAATGAATGGCATAAAATAAATGTTGAATTAGATTTTACCTTACCAGCATTTATTCTTTTATCTAAAGAAACCAAAGAGATTGAAATTGATTGGAAATATGGATATGGTAAATTAGCAAAAGGAACTTATAGAATTATTAAAGGAATTGATTATGAATATGAAGAGGGGAAATACGAAACTTTTAATGTAGCCGTAGAATTTAATATTGATTAACAATTTACATATTAAGCATACTTTTTATAGAAGGTGAAAATCGCAAATTTAAATAATTTAGAATGTATGTTATAATTAAACAAAAAAGGAGAGAAAAAAATGAGAACATTTAAAAATATTTTATGGGGGTTAGTTTTAATCGTATTAGGAATATTACTTGGTGGTAAAGCATTAGGTTTATGGAATATTAACGTATTTTTTAAAGGATGGTGGACATTATTTATCATTGTTCCATCATTTATTGGACTTTTTGATGAAGATGATAAAACAGGAAGTTTTATAGGTTTAATAGTTGGAATAATTTTACTTCTTTCTTGTAGAGATGTAATAGATTTTTCTTTAGTTTGGAAATTAATTTTACCAATTATTTTGGTGGTTATTGGACTTTCATTTATATTTAAAGATACGTTTAATAAAGAGATTAATAAAAATATTAAAAAATTAAATAAAAAAATGACTTCTAAAGAAGGATTTACTTCAACTTTTTCAGGTCAAAATATTAATTTTGATAAAGAAGAATTTAAAGGTACAACATTAAATGCCGTTTTTGGAGGTATTGAATTAGACTTAAGAAAAGCTATTATAAATGGTGATGTAGTAATTAATGCTACTAGTATCTTTGGTGGAATAAACGTTTATGCTCCCAAAAATTGTAGAATAAAAATAAAATCAAATTCAATATTTGGCGGAGTTTCTAATCAAAGAAAATTTGAAAAAAATGAAGGTGAACATACAATTTATATTAATGCATCTTGTATTTTTGGCGGAGTAGAAATTTTATGACAGAAATTCAAAAAATAATAAAATATTGTGCTTTAGCATTAGCTGTATTTTTAATTCTTATTATTGTAACAACAATTGTAAATATAGGTTACAATATTCTTGAAAAAACTGATTTGATTAATGATGATAATTCAAAAATTTTAAAAAATAATATTGTAATCTCTAATAATGAAAGTGAAATAAGAGAAATTGACATAGACATAAAAAGTTCAAATATTATCTTAAAAACAGCTAAAAATTTTAAAGTAGAAACAAATAATAAAGATATTAAGTATTCTTATGAAGACGGTAAAGTTTTAATAAAACAAAATAATGTTAATAAATGGTATCTTAATAAAAATAATAATAGTAAATTAATTGTTTATATTCCAAGTGAAATATCTTTAGAAAAAATTAACTTAAAAAACAATGTTGGCGATATTAAAATTGATTTTGAAAAAATATCTAACTTAAATATAGATCTTGATGTTGGGGATATATTTGTAAAATCAATCATTGGTGGAAAAAATATAATAAAATCTAACGTAGGTGATATTAATTTAGAACTTTTATTAAAACAAGAAGATTATAAATTTGAATTTGATAAAGATATTGGTGATACTAAACTTAATAATAACAAAATAAAAAAAGATACAATTATTGGTAATGGTAATAATATCTTGAAAATAAAAACTAATATTGGTGATATTAACGTAAATACATTTTAAGACAAAAAATACAAGTAAATTTCTACTTGTATTTTTTTAATCATTACATTTACATCAAAGAAAATTAAATATAAATAAATCAAATATATGATATAATACTTTTGATAGGAGAGCAGTATGAAAAAAAGTAAAAAATTAATATCTTTTGTAGTTCCTTGCTATAATTCTGAAAGTTATATGGAAAGATGTATTAATACATTATTAAAAGGAAAAGAAGATGTTGAAATAATAATAGTTAATGATGGTTCAATAGATAAAACAAAGAAAATAGCTGAAGGTTATAAAAAAAGATATCCTAAAATAATAAAGACAATCCATAAAATTAATGGCGGACATGGTAGTGCTGTAAATGCTGGATTAAAAAAAGTTACAGGTTTATATTTTAAAGTTGTTGATAGTGATGACTGGTTAGATGAAGAAGCATTAATTAAATTAATTACAAGAATAAAGAAATTAGAAAATGAAAATAAAGAAATTGATTTATTTGTTTGTAATTACGTTTATGATCATTTATATGATGGATTTAAAAAAACTATGAATTATCGCAATATTTTTCATGAAGAACAAATTACTAATTTTGAAGAAACTGCTAGTTTTAAAAATAGTCAATATTTAATTATGCATGCTCTTATTTATAGAACTGATATTTTAAAAGAATGTAAATTGGTTTTACCAGAGCATACTTTTTATGTAGATAACTTAGTTGCAACTTTACCATTAAAGTACGTTAAAACAATTTATTATATGGATTTAGATTTATATCATTATTTTATTGGCAGAGAAGATCAATCTGTAAATGAACAAGTAATGATGGGAAGAATTGATCAACAAATAAAAGTTACAAAATTAATAATTGATAGTATTGATTTAAAAGAATTAGATAATATATCTTTAAAATTGAAAAAGTACATAATTAAATTTACTTCGATGATGGTAACAATTTGTAATGTTTATTTATTAATGATTAATGATGATAAATCTTTAGTTAAAAGGGATGAACTATGGCAATATATAAAAAATAAAGACATAAAATTATACAAAGAATTAAAGAAAAATTTGGCTGGTTTAACTTACATTCCTGGAAAATTAGGAAACTTTATTTCATTAAATGGTTATAAAATAGCAAAAAAAATATTTAAGTTTAATTAACTTAAGTATTTTTTTTATCCTAAAGAAAGATCTAAAATCATCATTAAAGTAAAACCAATTAGAGTAAATAGCGCCATTATTTCTTTTCTTTTATTAGTTTGACTTTCAGGGATTAATTCCTCGACTACAACGTAAATCATGGCCCCAGCTGCAAATGCTAAAAGATATGGTAATAAAACTCTAATTTTAATAACTAGTAATGCTCCGATGACTCCAGAAATTGGTTCAACAATACCACTTATTTGGCCTAGAAAAAAAGCTTTTTTACGGGAAAAACCATCTCTTCTAAGTGGTAAGCTTATAGCTGCACCTTCAGGAAAATTCTGAATACCAATACCTAGTGCTAACATGTATGCAGCAGCAAGATTTGCTCCATCAATTCCATATTTTAATGAACCAAAAGCAACCCCAATTGCCATACCTTCAGGAATATTATGTAATGTTATAGAAACCATTAGCATTACACATCTTTTTAATTTTGAATTATTTTGTTTATTTTTATTAAGCTTATCAAATAATTTATCTCCTGTAAAAAGAAGTAAACCTCCACCTAAAAATCCAATAGTTAAAACAATCCAGGGAATTAATTTAAGAGATTCTGACATTGTAATAGCTGGTTTTATGAGTGAAAAAAAAGACGCAGCTATCATTAAACCAGCTGAAAAACCTAACATAGCGTCCATAAAATTTTTATTAACTTTTTTGATAAATAGTACAATACTTGCACCTAACATAGTAATTAAATAAGTAAATAAAGTAGCAATAAGTGCTTGAACATAATAATCTAAATTATTAAACCATTCCATAAATACCTCCAAAAATACTCTAAGATATTTTATGAAGATAAAAAAATAAAGTTCTAATTAATATCACTCAGTATTTCTATAACATTTTTATTTCGTTTAATAATATTTTTATTTTCCATATTTTTTAATTCACGCATCATATTAGAGCGATCAACACATAAATATTCACTAAGACTAGAAAAAGAAAAAGGGATGACTATAGTATTAGATTTAGTATTAGTCTTTAAATATTTAAAGAATGCTAGTAATTTATCCTCAATAGTTTTTCTGGATAATATATCAATTCTTGATGATAAAAAATTACTTCTTGATATTAATAATTCTGAAATATGAGTTACTAACAATCTATGATTTTCACAGTTTCTAGCACATCTTCTAATAATATAATCATAATTTAGAAAAATAATAGTACTTTCAGTTTTACTTAAAACATATATATAATCATTAGAATCATAGTTAAAGAAAGTTAATTGCTCTGCAAAAATTGAATTCTTAGTTAATTTTTCTAAAATAGTTCTATTACCATTTTCGTCCTCACGAATTATATCAACTTCTCCAGATATTACTATTCCAACTACTTTATTATTAGTTCCATATTCAGTTATTTTAGAATTACTTTTGTAAGTGTTTGTATAGGCATTAACACATTTAGAAATATCATTGACAAAATCTTTACTTAAATTATTATTTTTATAAATTCCCATAATTCCTAGCCTCAAAATCTTTCTTAAAAAATATTTTATCAAAAAATATTGTTTGTTGCAAATGCAACAACACTACTATATAAAATTCGTGCTAAAATCAGATTAACATAGAAAGTAGAAGAGGTAAAATAAGATGGTAAAAGATGTGAAAATTATTAAAAGAAATGGTAATAAGCAAGACTTTGATCCTGATAAAATCAAGGTTGCCATAAGAAAAAGTGCTGAAAGAGTAATGGTAACATTAACTCCTGAGGCAGAGGATGAAGTTGTAAAATTAGTTCTTGAATATCTTGATACACAAACTGGTGATGCTGGTGTTCAAGAAATTCATAATTGTGTTGAAGCTGCGCTTGAAAAAGTTAATCCTCAAGTAGCTAAGAGCTATAGAGAGTACAGAAATTATAAAAAAGATTTTGTTCATATTTTGGATAAAGTTTATAAAAAAGCTCAAGCAATAAGTTATATCGGTGATAAAGAAAATTCAAATACTGATAGTGCTTTAGTATCTACCCAAAGAAGTTTAGTATATAATCATTTAAATAAAGAATTATATCAAAAATTTTTCTTAACACCAAGTGAAGTTGAAGCTTGTGAAGATGGATATATATATATTCATGATATGAGTGCAAGAAGAGATACAATGAACTGTTGTTTATGTGATGTTGGAAACGTTATGAAAGATGGCTTTGAAATGGGCAATCTTTGGTATAATGAGCCAAAAACTCTTGATACAGCATTTGACGTAATGGGAGATGTTATAATAAATACTGCTGCTATGCAATATGGTGGATTTACAGTTCCAGAAGTAGATACAATTCTTGCTCCATATGCTGAAAAAAGTTTTAAAAAATATTTTAATGAGTATAAAGAAATTAAACCAGAAGCTAGTGATGAAGAAGCTGAAAAATTCGCTTGGAAAAAAACAAAAAGAGAATGTGAACAAGGTTATCAAGGTATTGAATATAAATTAAATAGTGTTGGATCTTCACGTGGTGATTATCCATTTGTAACATTCACTTTTGGAGTTAATGATACTGAATTTGGTAAAATGATTTCAAAAACAATACTTGAAACTCATGCTAAAGGTCAAGGTAAAAAAGGAAGAAAGAAACCAACATTATTCCCTAAACTAGTATTTTTATATGATAAAGAAGTACATGGTAAAGGTAAAAAAATGCGTGATGTTTTCTTAAGCGCCATTGAATGTAGTCAAAAAACAATGTATCCTGACTATTTATCATTATCAGGTGAAGGTTATGTTCCAGAAATGTATAAAAAATATAAAAGAATTGTTTCTCCAATGGGATGCCGTGCTTTTTTAAGTCCATACTATGAACGTGGTGGATTTGAACCAGCTGATGAAAATGATAAACCGGTTTTTGTTGGAAGATTTAACCTTGGAGCTATATCTTTACACTTACCAATGATTCTTGCAAAAGCTCGTGAAGAACAAAAAGATTTCTATGAAGTATTAGATTATTATCTAGAAATGATTAGAAAAATTCATATTAGAACATACAATTATTTAGCTAAAAAGAAAGCTAGTACAAATCCACTTGCTTATTGTGAAGGAGGATTTTACAAAGGCAATTTAAAACCTACTGATTATATTGAACCATTACTTGAACCTGCAACATTATCATTTGGAATTACTGCATTGCAAGAATTACAAGAATTATATAATGGTAAATCTTTGGTAGAAGATGGTAATTTTGCCTTAGAAGTTTTAAAATATATTAATGATAAAATTAATGAATTTAAAAAAGAAGATCATAAGTTATATGCTATCTATGGAACGCCTGCTGAAAATTTATGTGGTTTACAAATTCAACAATTTAGAAAGAAATATGGTATTGTAAAAGGTGTTAGTGAACGTGAATATGTTTCTAATAGTTTCCACTGTGGTGTTTGGGAAAATATTAATGGAATACAAAAACAAGATCTTGAAGGAAGATTTTGGGAACTATGTAAGGGTGGTAGAATCCAATACGTAAGATATAATTTAAATTATAATAAAGAAGCAATGATTACAATGATAGAAAGAGCCATGGAAAAAGGATTCTATGAAGGAGTAAATTTATCACTTGCATATTGTAATAACTGTGGTCATGAAGAACTTGATATGGATACATGTCCACAGTGTGGTAGTGATGATTTAACAAAAATTGATAGAATGAATGGATACTTATCTTATTCAAGAGTTCATGGAGATACTCGTTTAAATAAAGCAAAAATGGCTGAAATTGCAGAAAGGAAATCAATGTAATGAAGTATCATAATATAACAAAAGCCGATATGTTAAATGGTGAGGGCCTACGTGTAGTGTTATGGGTAAGTGGTTGTTCTCACCATTGTCCTGCATGTCAAAATGCTTTTACTTGGGATGAAAATGATGGCGTTGATTTTGATGATAATGCAATAAATGAGATTTACAAAGAACTTGAAAATGATTGGTGCGATGGTATTACATTATCTGGTGGAGATCCATTATTTTTAAAAAATAGAAAAACTATTAGAGATTTAGTATTAAATATTAAAACAAGATATCCAAGTAAAACTATCTGGAGTTACACAGGATATACTTGGGAAGAATTAATGGACCAAATGCCAAACGATGAAAATTTAAGAGATATTTTAAATAATATTGATGTTCTTTGCGAAGGTAGATTTGTTCTAAGTTTAGCTAGTGTTGCTACTCATTATGTTGGATCTACAAATCAAAGACTTATCGATGTAAAGAAAAGTTTAAAGAAAAATGCACCAGTAATATATAAAGAGAAAGAGGATGTTTAATGAAAATAAAAAAACTTAATGAAAATGCTGTAATTCCTACTTATGGAACAGAATATTCTGCCGGAGCAGATTTATATGCTTGTACTGAGGAAGATATTACTATAAACTCTGGAGAAACTAAATTAATAAAAACTGGAATAGCTATGGAAATTCCAGTTGGATATGCCGGATTTATTTATGCTAGAAGTGGTCTTGCTTCTAAAAAAGGATTAGCTCCAGCTAATAAAGTTGGTGTTATAGATGCAGATTATCGTGGTGAAGTTATGGTTGCTCTTTATAATCAATCAAATGAGCCACAAGTGATTGCTGCAAAAGAAAGAATAGCACAACTTGTCATAGCACCATTCTTAAAAGTAGAATTTGAAGAAGTTGATGAATTAACAGAAACTGTTCGTGGTGCTGGTGGTTTTGGATCAACTGGTACAAAATAATCGCTGAAAAGCGATTTTTTTATGCAAAGAATGTCAAAAAATAAGAAGTTTTTTCTAGTTTTGTCGAAAGCCTTGAAATATAAAAAAATTACTATATAATAGCATCTCGAGAAGCAAAAAGAAGATGCTTGCCACCTTACTTAGGGACTAAAATTCAGGGGGTTTTAAAAAAGAAGTAAAGGGTGGTAATAATGAATAACAAACAATATTTAGTCGCAAGACTATTTAATCTAATAATTATTCAGTTATTTATAATAATAGCATTATTCATTGTAATAATAGTTATTATTTGTAAATAACAAAAAAAGCATCTTTATT
>CADBMU010000103.1 GCA_902795845.1 uncultured Erysipelotrichaceae bacterium | reverse complement strand
TTTTTGTTGTAAATATGATGTTTTAATAACAAAATTTGAAGCAATGTACATTTCATTGAAAACTGGAATTAATTTAAGAAATAATTCTTTTTCTTTTTATAATAATACGTATTGTCCTTTTTTAAAAAATAATGTCTGTAGTATTTATAATTTTAGACCATTAACTTGCAGATCTTATCATGTATATGGAAATCCTAATGATTGTGAAATTGATTACAAAAATCATCAATCAAAAATACAAATACAGTATGGAACTGCTGGTAGTGGTTATGGTAATGCAATTTATAAAGAATTTGGTAGATTTATTGAATATATAAATAATTCTATGTTTCATGGTGAAAAATTAGACATACGAAATTATTTTTTCTAATTAGTAAATATAGCTTCAAATAATTATAAGTATTTTTTATGACACTTAAAAAAGTATTTAATTAATGATAAAATAAAGTAATACATTTTTATATGTATGAGAAAAAAAATGAAATTTAATAATGAAGCTTATAAAGAAGTAATGAAATGTCTAGTTGGCGATATTTTTTATACAAATAATTTGTCAATTACAAGTAGAATTTCAATCATTAGACGTTATTCTGAAATAATATTAAGAAAATTAATTGATATACCTGAAACTGAATATATGACAATAGGTGGAAAAAATATAAAGCGGTATAAAGAATCAATTAATGATGATTTATTAACTAATGCAATTGATATCATTCATAAATATGGTGATGATAATACTCATACAGAGCAAATTTTAAATCCAACAGATAAAGATTTAAACATTGTTTTAGATGCAATGTTTAATTTATATGCTTATTTATTTATAGACTTTTTTACTAAAAATCCTTTTGGTTCAGATAGTAGAATTGTAGTTGCATTTTCAATTCTACCACCTATATTGAGGTTTAAAGTCTTAAATAATCTCTTTGAGAAAAATAAAAATAATCAATTAATAATTGATAAACTTGTTTTGGCAATTTTAAAATCATATTCAAAAGAAAAAGCTTATGAATGGTTAGATACTAATAAAGAGTTATTATTAAGCTTAGATGTTGCTACAGATACTGCTAGGCATGATTTAATAAATAGATTTGGTCTTGATATTGCAGAGATTGTTTTTGCTAATGAACCTAATAATATGTATGAACTCTGTGTCGAAAGAATTAGTAACGTTTCTGAATTAATCGATAAAAATGGACTTTTATATTCTACATTTGAAGAATCTAAACATTATTATGAATTAAAAGGTTTTGTATCTGGAATAACTGATGAGATAAACCGTTTTAATTCTATAATGGAATTCTGTTATCTAGGAAGGAGGAAAGAAAGAACTGATTATCCAGAATTATATAAATATATTACAAGTGATGTAAAAGTAATAAACGGTTAACACTGATGCAGATCAAAAAAATCCTAGGAATTAAAAATGTCCAATATAGAAGAAAAATATATAAACTATGGTGTATCATCAGATATTGCAAATTTTCTGGCAGAAAAAGATCTTCCAGTTTCCACATTCAGAATTACCAATAAAAAAAATTTAATAAACAATTATGGTATTGAAGAAAAAATAGTCGATGAGGTAAAAAAGTGTATTGTTCGTCAGCCAATAGATGATGAAGTTGTATTTAAACTTTTAGAAAATAGTAATAGTACATGTAATGTTTGTAAAGGCACTAAAGGTCAAAGTTATATAATACATCATATAAAAGAATATTCAAAATCTCAAAATAATGATTATGAGAACTTAATTGTATTGTGTCCGACCTGTCATGACATGGCTCATAGAGGAGGTTTAACCAATAGTA
This sequence comes from uncultured Erysipelotrichaceae bacterium, assembly GCA_902795845.1. Classification (GTDB taxonomy): domain Bacteria; phylum Bacillota_I; class Bacilli_A; order RF39; family UBA660; genus RUG14121. The sequence continues at coordinate 601 of CADBMU010000103.1, read as the reverse complement.
TTACACCAGAACAATTATATAAATTTAAGTATAATTGGGAGCAGACAGTAAATAATCAGAATGTAGCTCAAGCATGTAAACAAAATAATATTGAACAGGTAGAATATGTTAATATTCCAAGAATTACAGAAGTAGTTCTTAAATTTAGAAATTCACTTCCTGAAACAATATATTCAGAACATTTACGAAGTGTAAATCTAATTAATAAAGATAATTCTATAAAAGAAAATGTATTAAATTTTGATGATAAGAGCTTTCCTTTTCATTTTGGAGAGGCATTTTCAATTAAGTATCATTATTTTGAACTTTTTAAATCTATTATGACTAGATTAAATTTTGTAGATTTAGATACATTACTGAATAAAAAAAGCATAAAAACAAATTTAATTGGGACATGTTGTTTTTATGTTGGTGGTCTATATGGAAATCGACCGAAATTACCAATAACAGAATCAACCGAAATGTGTCATTTATATTTTCGAAAAAAATATTTTTTTGCAGAATGGAAAATTGATCCAAAATACGTTACATCTATAACAGCTCTTGATAGATTAGCAAACCATTCAGTTTATCTTATTTATGGCGTTATAAGAAATGTTGG
>CADBMU010000102.1 GCA_902795845.1 uncultured Erysipelotrichaceae bacterium | reverse complement strand
ATTCTTAATATTAATGGTTGGAATTATCGTTCTTCATATAAAGCTTCTAAAATGCTTGCAAGTGATACTCTTTCTAAAAATCCAACTATTAAGTATGTTATAGATTTACATCGTGATTCAATTCCTTTAAATATTGCTAAAGTGACTATTGATAATAAAGATTATGCAAAAATAATGATAGTTTTAGGAAAAGGGCATGATGGTTTTGAACGAAATTTAGAAATGGCAAATAGAATAAATAATTATTTAAAAGAGTTTAGTCCACTTATCACAAGAGGTATTGATATTAAAACTAATTCAGGGATATTTAATCAAGATGTTTCAAATAATGCAGTTCTAATTGAAGTTGGAGGGCCATATAATGATATTAATAGTGTCAAGAATTCTTTAGAAGTTTTGGCAAATGTTTATAAAAGAATCGTGGATGAAGATAATGAAAAAGAAGAAACATAATCCAGTATTAACAATATTATTTATTTTATTTATAGTTTATATTAGCTTATTTATAGCGGGTGAAAGTGGATATTACGAAAAACAAACTTATGAAAAAACTATATTAACTGAAGAAAATATAAGAAAATTTGAAGAAGATGTAAAAAATAATAAAGAAATTAATATAGAAGATTATACTACTTCAGAAAACAAAGATTACTCATGTCTCGCAAGCAATGCAGGTGATAATTTTTCTAATTTTATTGAAAAACTTTTTACAGAAGAACTAGGTAAAGTTGGTAAAGTACTTAAAAAAATGTTTTCGTAATACTATTTTTAAGGTATAATAAATATGGTGATGTTCAAAATGAAGCAAGAAAACATAAGAAATTTCTCAATAATTGCTCATATAGATCATGGTAAGAGTACTTTAGCAGATAGAATTTTAGAACTAACAGGAAGTGTTTCTAAAAGAGAAATGAAAGATCAACTTTTGGATAACATGGATCTTGAACGTGAACGTGGAATAACAATAAAATTAAATGCAGTTCGTCTTAATTATCATTATAAAAATGAAGATTATATTTTAAATTTAATAGATACACCAGGTCATGTTGATTTTACATATGAAGTTTCTAGAAGCCTTGCTGCTTGTGAAGGGGCCATTTTAGTTGTTGATGCAGCCCAAGGTATAGAAGCCCAAACTCTTGCTAATTTATACTTAGCTTTAGAAAATGATTTAACAATAATTCCAGTTATAAATAAAATTGATTTACCAAATGCTAATGTTCCTAAAGTAAAAGAAGAGTTGAAAAATGTTTTAGGATTTAAAGAAGAAGAGATTCTTTTATGCAGTGGCAAAACAGGAGTCGGAGTAAAAGAACTTATTGAAGCTGTAATAGAAAGAATTGAAGCTCCTAAAATATCAAACGATAAACCAACAAGAGCTTTAATTTTTGATAGTTATTTTGATTCATACAAAGGTGTAGTTGTATTAGTAAAAATTGTTGATGGAAAAATAAAAGTAAAAGATACAATAAAAATGATGGCAAATGGTAAAGAGTTTGAAGTCGTTGAACTTGGTTTTCATACTCCTAAAGATGTTAATAAAAAAGAATTAATATCAGGTGAAGTTGGATATGTTACAGCTTCAATAAAAGATATAACGTCTGTAGCAGTAGGTGATACTATTACTGTTAAAAATAACCTTGCCAAAGAACCTTTGGAAGGATATAAACCTATGAAGCCAATGGTATATTCTGGAATATTCCCAGTTGAGTCAAATAAATATGAAGCACTAAAAGAAGCCCTTGAAAAGCTTAAACTTAATGATGCAGCATTGTCATTTGAACCGGAAACATCTGAAGCTTTAGGTTTTGGATTTAGAACTGGTTTTTTGGGCCTTTTACATATGGATATAATTATTTCTAGAATTGAAAGAGAGTTTGATATTTCAATTATAGCTACCTCACCAAATGTTATATATGAAATAACTTTGACAAATGGTGATGAAATAGTAATTGATTCACCTACTAAAATGCCTGAAAGAACATATATTAAAGAAATTAGAGAGCCTTTTATTTATACAAATATTATTGTTCCTAAAGATTACATAGGTAATATTATGGAATTATGTCAAAATAAAAGAGGAATTTATAAATCAATGGAATATATAGATGATGAAAGAGTTAATATTCATTATGAGATTCCTTTATCTGAAATTGTTTACGACTTTTTTGACAAATTAAAATCTACGACAAAAGGTTATGCGTCTTTTGATTATGAAATGATAGGGTATAAACCTAGTAATTTAGTTAAAATGGACATATTATTAAATGGTGATGTAGTTGATGCTTTGTCAACTGTAGTCCATAAGGATTTTGCTTATAATCGTGGCAAACAAATAGTAAAAAAATTAAAAGAATTAATTCCGAGACAAATGTTTCAAGTGCCAATTCAAGCCAGTGTTGGTGCTAAAGTTATAGCTCGTGAAAATATTTCTGCTATGAAAAAAAATGTTTTAGCTAAATGTTATGGTGGAGATATTTCTCGTAAAAGAAAATTATTAGAAAAACAAAAAGAAGGAAAGAAAAGAATGAAAATGGTTGGATCTGTAGAAGTTCCAAGTGATGTATTCTTAGAAATACTTAAGGAGGAAAATTAGATGGAATTAAAAAAATTACAAGCAAAAGTTTTAAAAGAAGTTGTATTAGTAGCATTAACTTATCGTGTTTCATATAAGAATTTAGCAAGAATATTTAATACAACTATTGATGATGTAAAAGAAGCATTTGCAATATTAGACTTTGACACAAAAGCACTTTACTTTTTAAATGAAGAAACAAAATTAGAAGATGAAATCAATGAAAAGTATGCTTATACATATGCTAAAAATTATTTTAATAAACGAAATAAAATCATTAGAGGTTTACAAACAGCAACTGATAAAGAAGAAATTGAAAAATTAAAATTAGAATTAAAAGAACTTCATAGACTTATCGATGATTCTTTAGTTAATGAAAGTAAAGATAAAAAAGTTCTCAATAGTGAAGAAAAAGAAGCTATAGCCAAATATAGATTAAAATATCATCTATCTCTTACTTCTATGAAAGATATTGTTAAAAGAGATATAGGTACAATAAAAAATTTTGAAAATGAATTAGCTGAAGGCAATGAAATTTATAAAGAAAAATTAGAAGAATTAAATAATTATTATGATAATGATAATAAAAATTATTTTTATAATAAATTTCAAAGAAGGTAATAAATGACACTACTTAAGTTAATTGATTTGTTAGAAAGCATACAAACAGAAAATGAATTACGTTCAGTAATATTTGAAGTAATGAATGGGAGAATTTCTATGGAACTATTTATAGAAGCCTTAACAAAAGCTAATTTGAATCCTAAAATTGAAAAAATGTTAGATGAGACAGACATAGAAGAAAATGATCATTTAAAAAGGAGAAACTAATGAAAAATAAAGGAGTTTATATTCATATTCCATTTTGTAAATCTATATGCTCTTATTGTGATTTTTGTAAAGTTTTTTATAAGAGAGAATGGGTAGTTCCATATTTAAAAAAATTGAATAATGAGATAAAAGATATTTATATGGATGAAGTTGTTGACACATTATACATTGGTGGTGGTACCCCTTCTTCTTTAAATATTGATGAGTTAAAAGTTTTATTTAAGATAATTGAGCGTTTTAATTTAGACAGTGATTTTGAATTTACTTTTGAATGTAACTTAAACGACATAAATGAAAAATTATTGGATTTCTTGAAATATAATGGAGTAAATCGTCTTAGTATCGGAATAGAAACATTTAATCCTGTCATTCAAAAAATTATTAATCGTAATCATTCTTTTGAAGAAGCAAGAAAAAAAATTGAATTATGCCGCAACAAAGGTTTTAATAATATTAACCTAGATTTAATTTACGGGTTTAAAGATCAAACATTAAGTTCTTTAAAAAAAGATTTAAAATTATTTATGAAACTTAACCCAGAACATATTAGCACTTATAGTTTGATTTTAGAAGAAAATACAATACTAAAACATGAAAATTATGAAAATTGTAGTGAAGATTTAGATTTTGAAATGTATGAATATATATGTAAATATTTGAAAAAGAAAAAGTTTATTCATTATGAAGTTAGCAATTTTGCAAAACCTGGTTATGAGGCTAAGCATAATTTGAAATATTGGAATAATGAAGAGTACTATGGCTTTGGTTTAGGTGCTTCTGGATACGTTGATGAAGTAAGATACACAAATACTAGAAGTTTAAAAGATTATATAGAAAAAGAAGATATTAGCAATAAAGAATTATTAACTAAAAAAGATATTATGGATAATGAATTAATGCTTGGTTTTAGAAAAATGGTGGGAATAAATATTAATGAATTTTATAATAAATATAATATTAATATAGAAGATGCATATCCTATAAAACCACTATTAAAAAATAAAGATTTAATATTAAAAGATAATAATTTAATTATAAACCCTAAAAAGATTTATGTTATGAACGAAATATTAATTAAATTAATTTAATTATAAATTTATTAAAAATGGTTATTCTATAAATAGGTGATTACATGAAAAAACTTATATTTATAATAACCATTTTATTTATGGGAATGACTATTGTTTATGCCGATGATAATTTACTTATTAATGATTTAAAAATTAATAATGCTACTATTTCACCAAAATTTGACCAATATAATAACTATTACTCAGTTACAATTGATGAAAATACAGATAAACTAGATTTTGAATATGAATTTGATAAAGATAAATATGAAGTTAAAATAACAAATAATGAAAATTTAGTAGAAAATAAGTTGATTTATGTAACAGTTTATAATAAAGAGAGTAAAGAAAAAAATACTTATATTTTCAAAGTATATTTAGAGGAAGTAAAAACTACTGTTAAAACAGTAGATAATGAAGAAGATACCGTAAAAAAAGATAAAAAAACTACCAATTATGCTCCAGTTATTGGTACAGTTTGTTTTCTTTTAATTATATTTGTATATTATGTAATCTTTTTAAGATAAATAAATTAATTAGTTAATTACCACCTGAATAAAATATATCAGGTGGTTTTATGAATTTAATAGCTCATCGAGGTTTATATAATAATAAAGATGAACAAAATACTATAAAAGCTTTTATTAATGCTATAAATAATCCTAAGTATGGAGGATTTGAATGTGATATAAGACAAACTAAAGATAAAAAATTTATAATCAATCACGATGCATTTATAAATGATAAATTAATTTTTAATACTAATTATAATGAACTAAAAATGTATAATATTGCTAAACTTTCTGATATTTTAAAATTAAATACTAATAAAATTATTCTAATTGAAGTAAAAGATAAATTATTAGATTTAAAAAAATTAAATAGCTTATTAAATAAATATTCTTCAAAAAATATTTATGTTATGAGTTTTCACGATAAAGTTATTAAAAATTTAGACACTTTAAATCATAAATATAAAATAGGATTATTAAATTATGTTTTAAATAATAAAAAAGAATATCCCTATAATTTTATATGTTTATTAGATAAATTAACCTCAAAAAATCAAATTGATGAATATTTAAGAAACGATAAAAAAGTATTTATTTATGGAATAATAAATGATAAAAAATTAAATTATGGTAAAGAATGTTATTATATAGTAGATCCTTAAAGATATTTAAATTGTAATTATTTTTTAAATATGCTATTATATTTTTATAAGGAGGATATAAAAATGGTATGGATTATTGTAATAGCTGTTATAGTTCTTATTATTCTTTGGATTATAAGTACATACAATTCTTTAGTAGTTTTAAGAAATAGAGTAAAAGATCAATGGGCTCAAATTGATGTTCAATTAAAAAGAAGATTTGATTTAATTCCTAATTTAGTAGAAACTGTTAAAGGCTATACAAAACATGAAAGTGAAACTTTAGAAAATGTAATTAAAGCTAGAAATACTTATTTAACTGCAACAACTCCAGAAGGTCAAATGGAAGCCGATGGAGAGTTAACAAAAGCTGTATCTAAATTATTTGCATTAACTGAAAGTTATCCTGATTTAAAGGCAAATACTAACTTTATGAGTTTACAAGGCCAATTAGAAGAAACTGAAAATAAAATTTCAAGTGCTAGACAATTTTATAATGATACAGTTTTAAAATATAACAATAAAATTGAAGTTATACCTAGCAATATTGTTGCATCTTTATTTCACTTTGAAAAAGAACCTTTCTTTAAAGCAAATGAACAAGAAAGAGAAAATGTTCAAGTTAAATTTTAAGCTTACATTTGTAAGCTTTTAATTTTAGAAATGGAGTTTATATGAAAATTAAATATATAATATTAAGTTTAATTATCTTATTAGTGCCGACATTTGTAAAAGCTAGTGATGTTGATTATGAAATAACAAATTATTATATTGATTCTTATATTTTAGAAAATGGCGATTTAGAAATAAAAGAATTGATTGTTTTAAATGGAAGTTTTAATGGTTATATTAGAGAACTTGCAACTTCTAATTCAGTATTGTCTTCTTCTAACAAAATAGATTTTGAACATGATGCTATTTATAATGCAAGTGGTATATATGACATGAAAATTGGTGCTAAAAAAATTAAGAATGTTTCTTTTGATACATTTAATGAAGAATTTGAAGCGTTAGAAACAAGTGATTATTCTTCATCAAATTCTAAAAAAACCGTTGTTACAAAATATAATAACTATGATGAATATAAAATGTATTATAGGAGCAATAATGAGAGTGTAGCATTCCTACTTGATTACAAACTAGATAAAGCTATTGTGTTACATAATGATGTTGCAGAATTATATTGGCAATTTATTGGAAATGATTTTACAGACCAAATTAATGATTTAAAAATTAGAATCCATTTACCTAATAATGATAAATCAGATTCATTTAGAGTATGGGCTCATGGTGATTTGACTGGTGAAATAGAAAAAGAAGATTCTAAAACTGTTTATGCTTACGTAAAATATCTATATCCTAATTCACCAGTAGATATTAGAATGACTTTTGATAAAAATTTAATTACTGATACAAGTAAAGTAAAAAAATCTAATGAAGAGGCATTAGATTCAATATTAAAAGTAGAAAAAGAAAGAGCTCTTGAAGCCAATAGAATTAGAAAAAGACAACAAAAAATAGCTGCAATTGCAAATTATACAGGAATTTTTTTAATAGTATTCCAAATAGTTAATATTATTTATATATATTTTAAGCATGATAAAGAATATAAGAGTGATTTTAATAATGATTATTATCGTGAATTTTTTGATGACTTTAACGTTGAAGTAGGGGATTATATTTTAAAAAGAACAATTACCCCGAATGCTATGAGTGCATCAATAATGAATTTAATATATAAAAAGAATATAAAAGCTGAAAAAATAGAAGTAGAAGAAGGTAAAAAAGAAAATTATGAATTTACCTTGTTAAATAAAGATAATTTGTCTGATACAGAAACAAAACTTGTAAATTTCTTATTTGAAAAAGTTGGAAATAATAATAAATTTACTACAGAAGAATTAAAAAAATATGCTAAATCTACGAAAACATACTCTGACTTTAATAATACCTATACTTCTTGGAAAAATTCAGTAATTAACGATGGTAAAAAATTAAAAATATTTGAAACAAGTATTCCAAACAAGATATTTAATGTTCTATTCTGTTTATTAGTAATGTTTATCGGTATAATATTTTCAACAAATATTGGCTTATCTATTCCTTATGTAATTGCCACTATTTTAAGCATAATTGTAGTTATTTATTCTCTACAAGTATTAAAAAGAACTAAATATGGTAATGAACAATATTTGAGATTAAAAGCTTCTAAAAAGTTTTTATTAGATTTTGGAGCTTTTGATATCAAAGAATTACCTGAAATTTCTTTATGGGAAAGATATATGGTATATGCTACATTATTTGGAATAGCTTCTAAAGTATCAAAAACAATGAATGTAAAAATTCAAGAGATATCTAATTATGAAAGCGTTCAAACCTTTAATACAAGTTATTATGATTTTGAATTATGTAATATCATTAATTCTTCCATATCTTCTGCTGTAAGTATGGCAAGTCACACAGCTATGGAAGTTGCTGCATCAAGCATGAGCAGTTCTTCTGGTAGCGGTGGAGGATTCTCTTCTGGTGGAGGATTCGGAGGAGGCGGTGGCGGAGGCCACGGATTTTAAGCAACATATATTGTTGCTTTTTTTCATAAAATTAATAGGTGATATTATGCTAAACTTTCAAATATCAGAATACGATTGTGCACCAACTACATTCTTAAATGGTTTATTTTTTGTTTTAAAAAGAGACGAAATACCTCAAAAAATGATTAGAGTTATATATAAAAATACATTAGACTGTAATTTAAAAATTATTAACTACTGTGGAACGAGTAGAAAAGCAATGAAAAAAATATGTAAAAAAATAAATAAAATTAGCAATAATCTCAATATGGATTTAAGAATACAATATTTAAGCAAGAAAAAATGTACATGGGAATCAATTAGAGAATGTTTAAAAGAAAAAGGAGTAGCAATAATAAGGAGTTTGTTAGAAGTAGAGCATTACTATTTAATCACAAAAATAGATGATGAAAATATTTATATATGGGATCCATATATTATAAAAAATACAAGTTATTTTTATAATAATGTTTTCAAAATAAATGAAATTAATAATACGTTAAGGCAAGATTATAGTTTTGGACCAATAAAAAAGCGAGAATTTATTTTAATTAATATTGTTAAAAGCAAATAATTTTGATAAAATTTAATATAGGTGACAGTGTATGAAACATTTTAAGTGTTTAATCTTATTAGCTATTATTTTTTTGAGTTGTTCTTGTGTGAAATATGAAACTAATGTAACAATAGCTTCTGATAAATCAGTAAATTTTGAAATTAATTTAGGCTATGATATAAATAGCAACAAAAGCCTAGATATAAATGAAGTAAAAGATATCGTAAGTCCTTTAGGATTTTTTGTAGATTCTTATCATGATAACAATTATACGGGATATAGATTATCTAAAAAGTATAAAAGCATAAATGATATTAGCATGAAAAATGCACAAGAGACAAATTTAGCAAATATTTTAAAAGGCAACTTAGATGAAAAGAATTTATTTAAGGTAAAAAAAGGATTTTTTAAAAATACATATACGGCAAATTATGTTTATGATTTTAGTCAGATATATGATTATAAAATGAAATTATATTTATTTAAAAGCAACAATCAAGAAACAATTGACGCAAAAGAATATCTAAGTAATTTATTAAAAAATTATCCAAAATTTGAAATAGTTGAGTATGATTTAATGGAATCTCAAGAAAATTTTAATTTTTTAAGTAATATTTTAAACGAGAATTCATTAAATTATGAAAAAACGCCAATTATCATTATTGGTAATAATATTTTTCAAGGATATGATGAACAAACTAAAAATGATATAGTAAAAATAATTGATAATATTATAAAAAATCAAAATGATTACACTGATCTAGTGAGTAAAGATTTCAATAATAATTTTGACTTATCATATAACGTAAAATTACCAAATAAGGCATTATCAAGTAATGCTACAAGTATATCAAATGATTCTAAAAATTTAAGTTGGGAACTAAATTATTTTTCACCAGTAAAAATAAATTATTCTTTTAGTTTATTTAATAAAAGTTCAATTATTTTGCTAATAATAATTTTAATACTATTAATAATATCTACTATAACTGGTATATATGCTTATAATTTATATAAAAAGAAAAGAAATTTTGATATTAAGAATAATACAAATATTGAAAATGTAATTCCTAACTTTGAAAATGATGAAAATACAATAGTTTCTATAGAAAATTTAATGAAAAAATAAGCATTTCTATTGATTTAGAAATGCTTATTTTGATGCTATAATGTAACCAATTAAAGAGGCTACAATACTTCCAACCATAAGTATTAATAATACCCATGCCATGATTTTTCTAACATTTTTATTCATCTTTTACCACCATAATAAATTTATCATAATTGTTAAATAAAGTAAATATAATTTGTTAGGAGGAAATGATGAAAAAATTATTGAAAAAAAAGATGTATTTGATTATAATCATGGTAATAGTAAGTATCGCATTAGGAATATTTATCTTTAGTAAATTAGATGAAAGTAATATAAGTTATATTATTTCCCAAGCTAATAATTTAAAATTTGTCAGTATAAAAAATATCTTATATCATATTTTAATATTTGGTATTTCCTTTACTTTTGCATTTTTAGGAATTGGAATACTTTTTCTTTTAGTCTATCTTTTTTTTGAGGGAATAACAGTAGGTTTTGTTCTATCCTATTACTTTTATTGCTATAAATTAGGGGGAGTTTTCTACACTTTAGCATATATTTTAGTTTATAAATTAGCATTAATCTTTTTTACTGTCTTATTAGTTTTAAAGTTTTATAAATTATTTAAAAACACGATTAAAAGCATAAAAAAAGAAAGTAATGATATTACTAAAACCATTTATAATAGCATTATTGTTTTTTCTCTAATAATATTAAATGATATATTTTTAATTTTATTTGGTTCAAAAATATTAAATATTTTTTCTTTTTTAATAAAATAATGATATAATATTTTAGAGATGATGAGTTTTGAAAGAAGTATATATAACTGAATTATTTTACAAAAATGCCTTTTTTAAAATATATTTAACAAATGGGAAGTATAATACAAAAGGTGCCGAAAAGAATTATCAATTGAAATTAGAATTAGAAAATATATTAAATAAGAATATTAAATATGATAAAACCAAAGAAAAATTAATTTTAGCTTCCACATCAGTTTTTTCTTTAGGTTTATTTTTAGGAGTTATTTTAAATAGGAATTTAGATAAATTAAAAATTGATCAAAGAATTGTTGATAATTATGATACAATTCAAAAAGATTTAAATATAGAATCAAACGATGTAGATGAAAAACTATTACTACAATATCTTGAAGCAATTTATAAAAATAATAATTTATCTGAGGAAGAAAAGGCTTTGCTTGTTAAAAAATTTGATTTTGTAAACCAAAATAAAGATAATATTAATTTAAATGAATTATGTAATACCTTAGAAAATATTGATATAAAATATTTAGAAGAAGAAAAAGGAAATATATTAGGAAGTTTTGTTATAGAAAATGGCAAACCTTTAATTACACTTTATAAAAATGCTAATCAGGAAACACTAATTCATGAAATATATCATGCATTAAAACATAATAAATATTACTGGGATGATACTTATTTTTATGATAATACATTTATAGGAACAGATGAATATAATAAACTATCAACTTTTGAAAAAGAAAAATGTCAAAAATATATTATTCATGGTAGCCTACTTGAAGAAGCGAATACAGCAAATTTAACAGCATTAGATCCAGAAAGTGATTTAAATAATTTAACTTATATAAAAGAAATAAATATTTATAAAATTTATGAAGAGATATTTGGTAAAGAAAAAATGAATAGTATCTTTTTTGAACCAAATCCTACTGCCGAATTTTTAAATTTACTTTTATCAGTTGGAATGAGTCATGAAGAAGCTATAGCAGTTGTTACTAGACTTGATGTTTTTAATAAATTAAATAATGGTAATAATTCTGAATCAGTAGATTATCAATATTTGAAATATCAAATTTGTGATGATATGGCATATGTTTATTTTAAGAAAAATAATAATATTGATAATAATTTATTAAAAATTACAATTCTTTCATTAGTTAATGATATTGATTTAACGAAAATGAAAGATGATACAGAAAGCTTTAAAATGCCAAGTCTATTTAGCCAATTATTAAATAAAGATTTAAATATTAATAATTATTTAAACGACGTTGTTAAAGCAAATTATGCAACTGAATATGGTATTGTAAGTATAAATTTAGATTATTATAGTAAAAATAATCCAATTGTAGAGGTTGAAGTTAATAACTATGATAAAGTTATATTAGATGTTATTAATAATAATGTTAAATATGTTAAAATAGAAGGAAATTCAGAAACATCACAATTTGTTTATAAATTATATACTGATTATTATGCATTTGCTTTAAATTCATATAACGATGAAAATTATGCTAGATATTTTGCGTCTGTATATGCAAACCCAATTTTAACCGTAGATGAAAAAGCTGAAATTTTAGAAAAATATGACACATGGAGTAATGTGCTAAATCAAAAGCAATCTTATTCAAAAGTACTTTTATTTGAAAATTATGATAAAATAAATAATATTTTGGATAATTTTGATATGAATATAAAAAAATAATCTTATTTTTAAAATTGATTTTTAGAAATTAATTTTATTTTTTTATTATATAAGTTATAATATGTTTAGTTAGGGATGATCTTATGAAAGAAAAAGTAATAGTTGGAATATCTGGTGGTGTAGATAGTGCTGTAGCAGCTTATTTACTAAAAAAAGAAGGATATGATGTTGAAGGATTATTTATGAGAAATTGGGATAGTATGATAAATAATGATATAGATGGTAATCCTAATTTAAATAATAATATATGTCCTCAAGAAGAAGATTATAATGATGCTTTAAAAACTTGTGAAATATTAGGAATAAAGCTTCATCGCGTTGACTTTATTAAAGAATATTGGGATTATGTTTTTATGTATTTTTTAGAGGAGTTAAAAAAAGGTAGAACTCCTAATCCAGATTTATTATGTAATAAATATATAAAATTTGATAAATTTAAAGAAGCTGCTAAAAAACTTGGTGCTAAATATATTGCTACAGGGCATTATGCTAGAACAAAAGGTGCAAAATTACTTAGAGGAGTAGATAATAATAAAGATCAATCTTATTTTTTAGCACAAGTTAGTACAGAACAATTAAAAGATGTTTTATTTCCCGTAGGGGAGTTGACTAAACCTGAAGTAAGAAAAATAGCTAATGAGATTGGATTAAATGTAGCAAATAAAAAAGATAGTACAGGTATTTGTTTTATTGGAGAAAGAAATTATCAAAAATTTTTACATAATTATTTAAAACCAAATCCTGGTGATATTATAAATGTTAAAACAAAAGAAGTAATTGGAAGACATACTGGACTTATGAATTATACTATTGGTCAAAGAAAAAATGTTGGACTGTCTGGAGATAGTGAAAAACATTATGTATGTGGTAAAGACACTAAAAATAATATTTTATATGTTTGTTTTAATGATGATGATTCATATTTATATTCTGATTCATGTTTAATAAGTAATATTAATTTCATAAGCAGTAAACATCCAGCTTTCTGTACAGCAAAATTTAGATATAGAGGAGAAGATCATCCTGTTAATCTAGAATATTTAGATGATGATAAAATCTTAGTTAAATATCCAGGATTAGCTAAGGCTGTTACACCTGGTCAAGCATGCGTTTTATATTTAGGCGAAGAATGTCTTGGTAGTGGAATTATAGACGAAGTTAGAAAAGACAACCAAAAATTATGGTATTTGTAAAAATTTACATTACTTTACACTTGACATTAAAGTGTATAATGGTATAATTAATTATGTAAAGAATATTGATTTTTTATTCTTTTTGTGAAAGGAAGATATTTCAATGAACAAATTAAATGAATTACTTCAAGAACTTGGAATTTCAAAAGTTAACTTAGCAAAATACTTAGGTGTTTCTAGACAAATGGTATATAATTATTTAGAATTAGATGATATAAATAAATGGCCAAAAGAGAAAAAATTATTACTATTTAAATTACTAGATATTAATGATGGAAGTGAAGAAACTTTAGAGAAAATTAAAGTTACTACTGAATACTTAATGTCAGTTGAAAATAGATTAAATCAATCTTTTAAAAATCAAAATAGTTTAAATAATTTCTTTGATTTGAATGGTATGAATAAACAAGAACAACAACTTATTTCTGATATTACTTATTTATTAAAAGAAAAATTAACAGATGATAAAAATAAAGAACAAAATTTTTATGCAATTACTTATTTATATCAAATGTTACAATCTTTAGATAATGTTCCTGAAATCAAGTATATTCTTGGTTATATGTCAAAGACAACAGGTTTTACTGATCCAGAAGATTATAAATTTGAAGCTGATAAGCAATTCATTTTTGAGGGCATTTTATATACTGCATTAACTTTATATAATAATGGTGGTGCATCTCGTAGTAGACTTGCAGAGTCTCATAAAAGATTTGTTCAGGAGATTCAACAAAAAAATGAAGAAAAAATATCTCGTACTCAACAATTAAATACTGTTAAAATTCAAGCCTTAAAGGAACTTGGTTATACAGAAATTAAAGAAGAAAATGCTGCTGAAGTATTAGAAAAAATGGCTGAAATTGAATCAAGAAAAGTTTAATCTTTTCTTTTTTTATAAGGTGATATTATGTTTAAAAAAATATATATTGAAATAACTAACAATTGTAACTTAGACTGTAATTTTTGTATAAAAAATAAACGTAGTAAAAAGTTTATGACAATTGATGAATATAGTAAAGTTTTAGAAAATATTAAACCATATACTAAATATGTCTATTTACATTTAATGGGTGAGCCACTTTTACACCCTAAAATAAATGAAATTATTGATATGACAAGTGATATAGGAATTAATGTAAATATTACTACTAATGGATATTTAATAAATAGGGTAGTAAGTAATAAAAATATTAGGCAGATAAATGTATCACTACATTCTTTTGATGATAAATATAAAATAAATTTAGATGACTATCTAAATAAAGTATTTGATGCTTGTGAAATATTAAATAATAATGGTACAATCATTAATTATAGATTATGGGTCAATTCTAAATATTATCAAGAGATTATTAATAAACTAGAAGAAAAATATAATACTAAAATTAGATTTAATCATAATGGAAATTTTACTTTGAAAGATAATATTTTTATTTCCACGAAAGAAGAATTTACTTGGCCTACTCTTAATTCTAATGAAGAGGGGAGTAGTACAGGTACTTGCCTAGCTTTAAAAGATCACATTGGTATATTATCTAATTTAGATCTTGTTGCTTGTTGTTTGGATTCAAATGGCGATATCTCTTTTGGCAATTTAAATGATAAATCATTAAGTGATATATTATCAAGTAAAAAATTTTTAAAATTAAAAAATGAATTTAAAAATAATATTAAATCAGAAAAATTGTGTCAAAACTGTAATTTTTATAAATAAACCCCCTATTTATTAATTTCAGTAAAAAAGGGGAGTTTTATGAGACGCATCGAAATTTAAAAAGATGGGTAATTATCCATCTCGATTTAAATTAGAATATAATAAATAATATGATTTTAATTAAATAAATAGAATCCATAATAAATTAAAATCAATTAAAAAATAATTTTTAAATACTGTTTATAAATTTGTATAGAATAATATTAAATCAATAAAATAGTAAGTATAACGAAAGAATTAAATTTATTATTAAATAGTTATTTATATTTGCTATTTTAATCTTAATTTATAACTTCATATAATATATATTATGTTAACTAACATTTCTTT
>CADBMU010000101.1 GCA_902795845.1 uncultured Erysipelotrichaceae bacterium | reverse complement strand
CCCCCCCCCAGAACGTTTGTCAAGAAAAATTTGACCTCTGGGGCGTGGCGTGTTATTATTAATTTAGGTGAGAAGCAAAAAGTCTTTTAGGGACTTGATGCTTGCCACGTTTTTGTTTCAAGCACCTTTATTCAGGTTTTAAGAATAAAGATGCTTTTTTTTATATTAATATAAATATCAATTTATAAATTATATATAATAATATTTTTACCAAAACCCCCTGAATTTTAGTCCCTAATTATGGTAGCAAGCATCTTCTTTTTGCTTCTCGAGACTGTATTATATAGTAATTTTTTTATATTTCAAGGCTTTTGACAAATAGTGACAAATGTTTTAATAAAGCATTAAAAAAATGACTATATTAATAGTCATCTCTGTTTCTTAAAAATGATGGAATATCAAGTTCAAGATCTAAATCGTCATCAGCAACTCTTCTCTTTGGTAATTCTTTTTCATTATCATATGAACTATCATCATCTGAATCTTTTGCTTTATCAAAACCTGTAGCTATTACAGTAACAATAACTTCATCAGATAAATTTTTATTAGGTATAGAACCAAAGATAATATTTATATCATTATTTGCAAGTTCTCTAACTGTTTCAACAGCATCTTCAATTTCAAATAATGTAAGGTTTTCACCACCAGTTATATTAATAATAGCATCTGTTGCTCCATCAATTGTAGTTTCAATTAATGAATTTGTAACAGCTTGTCTAGCAGCATCTATTGCTCTATTTTCACCAACACCCATACCAATACCAATTAAAGCAGTACCTGATTTTTCCATAACTGTTTTAACATCAGCAAAGTCAAGGTTGATAGTTCCAGTAACTGCAATTAAATCTGAAATAGATTGTACTCCTCTATGTAAAACTGTATCTACTTCTTTAAATGCATCTTGGAATGTAGTTGTTTTATCAATTATTTCTCTTAAACGATCATTAGGAATTATAATTAATGTATCAACATGTTTCTTTAGTTCTTCAAGTCCAACTAAAGCATGTTCCATTCTTTTCTTTCCTTCAAATCTAAATGGTTTAGTAACAATTCCTACTGTTAAAGCACCTAGTCCTTGAGCTATTTCAGCAACAACAGGAGCTGCACCAGTACCTGTTCCACCACCAAGGCCACAAGCAATAAATACCATATCAGCACCTTTTAATGCTTCCTCAATTTCTTTTTTACTTTCTAAAGCAGCTTCTCTACCTATTTCAGGGTTTGAACCAGCTCCACGTCCACCAGTAATAGTACTACCAATTTGTATTTTATTTTCACAATGAGAACAATTTAATGCTTGTAAATCAGTATTTACAACATAGAATTCTACTCCCTTAACTCCTTCATCAATCATTCTATTAACAGCGTTACTTCCACCGCCGCCGCATCCAACAACTTTAATTTTTGCTATTGGGTCTAATGTTAATCCGTCCATCTTTTACACTCTCCTTAATTATCAAAAAAATATCCAAATATCTTTCCTAGTAAAGAATTTTCTGAAATATTTATCTTTTTATGTTTTCCACTTAAATCTTCTAATTCATCATTACTAAATATTGAAAAATTTTTATCTCTTAATTCTAATTTACTATTATAATATTTTATCATTCCAAGTCCTGTACTAAATCTATTATCTCTAGCACCTAACTCTTGTGTGACATAAACGCTAGCATTTTTACCAAATACTTCATCAAGAAGAATATCAAAGTTTGCTATTTCTGTCATACCACCTGTAAATATTATATAACTTATTTCTTTTTTTGTTAAGAGATTAATTTGTTTTTTTATTAACTCAAGCATTTCAGTTAATCTACTTTTAACTATCTCACTAAGTTCATATTGATTTATTTTAACCTCTTCACCTAATTTATTAGTTACAGTCAAAGTTTCACTTGCTTTAGCCATTCGATTAGTTGCTAAAGCCATCTTTTCTTTTAGATTTTTAGCATCTTTTTTTGTAACCTTATATATAAATGATATATCATTATCAATATTTTGTCCACCTAAATTAATAACTTCTGTGTTAGTAATAACGCCTTTATTAAATATTGAGACATTTACAGTAGCTTCTCCAATATTTACTATAGCACCAACACTTCTATTAATTTTATCATTTTTTATTAAGTAATAATCACCTACAGAAGATAATGTTACATCAATAATTGTTATACCTATACTTTCTAAACATTTTATTAAAGTATAAATATTTTTTTTAGGTACAATAGCCACTACATCTTTTACAGTTAATGTCTCAGCGTTCATATTGATTGGGTTAGTTATTGGATTATCATCATTTATTTTAAATATCATTGGAATAATATTAGCTACTTCATAATTTTTAGGTATTCGATTATAAATAGATGCTTGCATTGCTCTTATTATATCTACACCTTTAATAACTTTATCTTCATTTGTTATTGTTGTTAGTCCTTCACTACTTATAAATCTTGCATCATTACCTGGAACATTAACAATAACTTTTTTTACACTTATTCCTAAAACTTCTTCAGCTTTCTTAAATACTTCTTTTAAGCTTCCTATTAATTGCTCAGGATTAATTATAAGTCCATCTTTTAATCCTTTTGATGGCACTTCTGAAACATTCAAAATATTAAACTTATTTGTAGAAATTTCTGCTGTTATTAGTTTTATAGTATTATCTCCAATATCTAAACTTGCAATAATATTTCCCATAACTATCTCCTACTATTATCATTATCTAAGAAATATTATACAAAAAATAAGCCTTAATATCAAGTAATTTAGTCCAATATAAAACAAGAAAACTTTATTTTGCTTTCTTGTTTATAAAACATTTTATGAAGGCACTTGGATGAATTAAAAAATCTATACTATCTACTTTATCTATTAAAACTATTAACCACCCTTCAATATATTTAGGCGGTGTAATATTTAAAGGAAACATATGTCTTTCAATAGAATTTTCTATTTTATCATTCATATATTCTTTAAAATATTTTTGAGAATTCTTTAAAGCTTCTTTAGCATGAACAAAACCATGTTTTTTTAAAAGTGGTTTTTTTTCATTATTATCTTGCCATGGTTTATCATAAAAATCATGTAATAGTCCAGCAATTGCTGCAGATTTATAATCTAATTTATATTTTTTTGCGATACAAAAGGCATCAAAACTTACTCTTAAACAATGTTCATAAACTGATTCATTATAATGATGTTCATACTTTTTTCTTTTGCAAAATTCTTTATTATGTAATATATCTTTAACTATCTCATAATACTCTTTGTAAAGATTAATTAAGGCTTTTTTTTTACCAGTGTATAAAAAATAACTTCTAATATAAAATATAAGTGATAATGTTTGGAATATTAAAGTTAAAACAATACCAATATTCATTAAAATATGAATATTAGGGAAGAAAATATTAACTATACCTAAAATTAAAGTGATAAACAAAAACCATGTTTTTATTTTTCCAATCAAAAGAGATTCTACAACATTTGCTCTTAAGAAAGTTATAACATTAACTAATGTAATTAGTATTTCTAGAATTAAAATATAAAAATAAATATTATTTTTTAAAATTAAAATTATTAATAAACCAATTGCTAAGATTTTATCAGCAATGGAATCTAATTTAGCTCCGAGTTCACTACAAACATGCCATTTGCGAGCAAGTTTACCATCTAAAAAATCTGTTAAACTGACAAATATACACATAATAGCTAGGGCTTTATAATTACCTTTTAAACCTAGATAGATTGCAACTGGAGTAACTATAATTCTAATTATTGTTAGAATATTTGGTATTATTTTTTTTATTTTCATAAAACCATCTCCAAAATAATTATAACATAAAAAAACATTATATATTTAATAATGTTCTTTTTATAAGTATATTTTTAATTCATCAATATTATGCTGTTCTGTTGCTAATAATTTCTTTGCTAATTTAACTATTTTAGAATTCATATTATTATAAGAATTTAAATTTTTATTTATCTCTATAATTCCTTTATTGCTACCTTCAATCATTAATTTGGCAATATTTGAAGATGAATCATCTTTTAGCATTTCTAAATTAGCCATTACATAAGTTGAGACTTTAGCCATTTTAGAAACATCTTTTTCTGTAAGACCTAATTCATTTAAAATACTTGAAGCATCATCTGCTATTTTTTGATATTCTTTTTTCTGCGTAGCAATTATATTTTTTAACTCATCATCAAATATTTTATCTTTAATATTATCAATACCGATAACTCCCATTTTTGCATTCTGATAAATATAATTTAAAAATTCAGCATCTTTTCCCATTTAAAATCACCCATTATTATTATGGGTGAAAAAATTTTATTTATACTTCTTGAACTACGGCAATTATCATTGGTTTACAACCAGTTTCATCATAAAGGTATTTAGAAAGTTCTGATCTAATCTCAGTTTTTATTTTATTATAATCAACAAAATTATCAGCGATATTTCTTTCAATAATATTTTCAGATATTCTTTTTATTTCTAAAATCATATCTTTAGAATCTTTAACATAAATGAAACCTCTTGTTGTAACTTCTGGTCCGACAAGTAAAACTTTATTCTCTTTTGATAATGTAGCACTTATTAATACAATACCATTTTCTGATAACATTTCACGATCTTTAACAACAAGTTCACCAATATCATCACTACTCTTACCATCAATTAAAATATCATTAACTTTAATAGTTTCAAAGTTATCAACTAATTCTTGATTTTCGATAGTAATTACATCACCATTTTGTTTAAGTAAAATATTTTCATTAGGTATTCCAAGATCACTTGCTAGATTAGCATTACCTACCATAAATCTATATTCTCCTTTAACTGGAATATAGAACTTAGGATTTAATAATTTAATCATAAGCATTAAATCTTCGCTTGATGCATGAAGTAATATATTCTTATCTTTTGGTAAAGAAACTATTTTACAACCATGCATTGCTAAGTCATTTTCTACTTTTACTAAAGCTTTTTCATTACTGTCATATCTTGCTTCAGCAAATACAACTGTATCATTATTTCGCAATTTTATAAATTTATCATAACCACTAATTATTTTATTTATTGAAGCATATGGATTTTCACGATCATCACATACAAGTAAAATAGAGTTTTGGTCTTCAACGTTAGACAAATCTCCTAAAATATCGTCAGGAAATTCAAGGTATCCTTCTTTTTTACAGAAATTAATAGTACTTTGCATTTTTTTACCCATAATTACAATCTTGCGATGCATATTTAAAGCACCATTAAAAATATCTTGTAATGTATAAATATGTGTCGGTAATGCTAAAAATAATACTCTTCCCTCTGCTTTATTTATAGCATCTTTAAAATAAGAACTTAATTTATGAGATGGTGAAGTATGACCAACATGTTCTGAAAAAGAAGACTCTGATAAAAGTGCAAGTACACCTTTTTTTCCAACATAAGCTATTTTACCTAAATCCATATCATAAGCATTTTTCATACTTGGATCAATTATAAAATCTCCAGTATAACAAATTGCCCCATCTTTTGTATTTACTACATACATAACTGAATCTGGACAACTATGTGACACAGCGATTGGGAAAATAGAAACCTCTTTGAAATTCAATTTTTTATGTGGTGTAATTTCAATAATATTTTTTTCAGGTACACCATCTTCTAATAACATAAATTTAGTAAATTTTGTTGCATATATCTTTAATTCTCTAATAGATTTTACAAGATCGTAAACTGCTCCCATATTTTCATAATGACCATGTGTTAAAAATAAACCTTTAATTCGTTTACGATTTTTTATTAAATATTCAAAATCAGGTATTACATAATCGATTCCTAACATATTACCTGTTGCATATTTTAATCCACAATCAAAAATATATATTCCATCATTAACTTCAATTATATAGGTGTTTTTACCATTTTCATTTAGCCCACCCAAGCTAAAAATCTTAATTTTTGCCATAAAAATTTCCTCTTTTCTAAATATTAATAAATTAAAAACCAAGTTAATCGACTAAAAGAAGTATAGCAAAAAAAAAGATTAATTTCAACTCTTAAAAAGAATCAATATTAATCTTTACATTTTTAATATTATTTAAATATGCAAAAGCTTGAATTAATGTACGTATAGATGAAGCCATTTTTCCTTCTTTTCCAATTACAGCTCCCATATCTTCTTCACATACAATTATTTCAACAATAGTTGTATCTTCATCACCATTAAAACTAGTAACTTTTACTAAATCTGGTTGTTTAACAATATTTTTAACTAAAAATTCAGCATATTCTACAATATTCATAATTATTTTCCTGCCTTTTTAGATTCAGCAAATTTTTTCATAATTCCTTGTTTACTTAAAATACTTCTAACTGTGTCAGTAGGTATAGCACCTTGTCCTAACCAATAAAGTGCTCTTTCTTCGTTTACTGTAATTTCAGCTGGAGTTTTAACTGGATTATAAGTTCCAACATTTTCTAAGAAACTTCCATCTCTTTTTACTCTTGAATCAGCTGCAACAATTCTATAGAATGGTTTTTGTTTAGCACCCATTCTCTTTAATCTTAATTTAACTGCCATTTTCTTTCCTCCTTTAAAACTATATGTATAATATCAAATAAAATGATTGATGTCAACCTTTTTGGTTGACATATATATCTTTAACAATTATTTTTTGTAAGTTTCTTTAATTCTTTTATATCTATTTGTGTATGTTTAGATATTTCCTCTAAATTCATACCACTTTTTATTAAACTTTTTGCTATGGCAATTTTTTCTTTTTCTAATTTTTCTTCACCTAATTTAATGCCTTTTTCATATCCTGAATCCTCTGCTTCTCTTATTAATGAGTTTT
>CADBMU010000100.1 GCA_902795845.1 uncultured Erysipelotrichaceae bacterium | reverse complement strand
TAAAAAATACAGATTTTTAAAATCTGTATACAAAAATATAAAAATTGGTAAAGTTATTTTTACCAATTTTCAAAATCTGTTAAATTTTAATTTTTTTAATATTTTTTATCCATAATAATCTGTTCTAGATTTAAATGAGTATCCTTTTGAATTTGGAAAACCTGGTGGAGTTATAACATTTGCTCTAGCAATTGATCCTGTATAGTATCCATTTGCTACTCCATAGTGAAGATGAGCTCCAGTTGTACATCCATCATAGCCACCATTACTTTTAGCTGTAGACGAACCACCAACTGTACCTATTATAGTATTTTGTGTAACTGTTTGACCATAACTTACATTTACCGTTAATAAGTGATAATAGTATGTTGTATATTTTTTGCCACCAACTGTAACATTTATATAAACCATATTTCCACCACAACGATAACGCCAAATAATACCTGAAACAGTACCTGCTGCTGCTGCATAAACCGGAGTACCTTCTCTATTACCACCAATATCTAAAGCATTATGGTAAGAACCCCAACGTGATCCGATAGTACTTGTTATTTTTCCACTGTTGAGAGGCTTTAACCAGCCAGCATTATATGGTACATTTGTACAATCTGAAAGTAATTCATTGTCTCCTAAATAACTCTTACTACTGTTTGCACATAACTTAACATAAGCATTAACTTGGCTTTGCATTGTTTTTATTTGTGTATCTATATCAAGAGCAAATTTATCATAAGATTCTAGATTACCATAAAGACTTTTAATTGTTGCTTGATAATTAGAAATTTTTACTTCTAAATCTTTTTGCTTTTGAGTAAGTTCTACTTTTAAAGCTTCATTTTCTTTAATTAATGCTTCTAATTTATTTAAAAAATCTTGATTATAAGAAGTTATTTGATCAACAGCTTGAATACGCATAACTAAATCCGTCATAGATGATGCTCCAGATATATATTCTAGATATTCATTTTGACTTTTCATTTGTTGTAAAAATATAAGCATTTTTTTAGTTTCTTCTTTTAAAGAATCAATTTTATTATTAGATTCCTCAATTTTTGCTTCTGCTTCTTCCATATCTGATTGAGCTTTTGTAATTTCATATTCAGCATTTCTTATTGCTTCTTCTCTTGCCTGTATTTGAGCCTGAGTATATTTTTGATTTGCATCGTTATCACTTTTTTTCTTTTTTAATGCAGCCAGTTCATTTTTTAAATCCCCAAGTGTTTGAGGATCACTTGCTGCATTAACTGGAATAGGGCCAATAATCCAAGTTATCAAAAGTATTAACGATAATAATATTCCAGTAGCTTTTTTCATTATATCTTTAAATACTTTCTAACAGCCCTATAACTTCCAAACATACCTATTACACAACCAATTACTAATAATATAACTGAAACATAAATTACAAAATTAAATGGCTTAACTAAAGTAATTATTGGAGATAATATATATCCGTTAAAATGATCATAAAGTAATACATAACCATAGATAGTAATTAGTATTGGAATAATGCTTCCTAGAAATCCTAGTATAAATCCTTCAAAAACAAATGGTAATTTAATCGTTGAATTTGATGTTCCAACAAGTCTCATTATTTCAATTTCATTACGTCTTGAAAATATAGTTAATTTAATTGTATTACTAATTAAGAATGCTGTTACAAATACTAAAGCAAGTACTATAAATATTGTAACTTTTTCAATAATACTGAATGCTGATATTAAATTTTCAGCCATTCCTTCACCATAGTTAGCACTTTCAACATATTCAAATTCTCTTATAGCATCAGTAGTTTCTTTCAAATAATTAACATCTTTTACTTTAACAATAAAAGAATCTAAAAGAGGATTTTCCTCTAAATAATCAAGAGTAGTACTATAAGTTTCAGAGTATTCTTTCATTTCTAGTTTCCATTCTTCATTATCTTTAAATTCAACTTCTTCAACATTTTTCATTTTAACAAAAGATGATTTTAAATTTTCTATTTGTTCATCAGGTACATCTTTTTTTAAATAAACAACAATTGTTAATTCACTTTCTAAGGTTTTAGTAATTGAATCAACATTATATGAAACAATAATTGAAACTGCTACTAATATTAATGTTATTATAGAACACGCAACTGCCGCTACTGACAAAGAAAAGTTTCTAAAAACGCTTTTAAAAGAATCTCTTAATCCTCTTTTTAAATACCTAAACATTTTCATGTACTTTATAACTTCCTTTCTTTGCATCACTAACTAAAACACCATTATCTAGTGATATAACTCTTTTCTTCATCCTGTTAACGATATCTTTATCATGAGTTACCATAACAACTGTAGTTTCATATTCTTTATTAAGTTTATCTAGAATATCCATTATCTCTTTTGAAGTAGTTGGATCAAGATTACCTGTAGGTTCATCACATATCAAAATTTTAGGTTCGTTAACAATTGCACGAGCAATACAAACTCTTTGTTGTTCTCCACCAGATAATTCTCTTGGATAACTTCTTATTCGATCTTTAAGTCCTACTTTATCAAGAGCTTCAATTACTTTTGGTCTTATATCTTTATCTTTCATACCAATGCTTTCTAAAGCAAAAGCAACATTTTCATAAACTGTTAATTTTGGTAATAATTTAAAATCTTGGAAAACAATTCCTAATTTTCTTCTTAATTTATATACTTTACTATTTCTAAGTTTAGCTACGTTAATACCACCAATATTAATATTTCCTTTTGTTGGTCTTTCTTCTCTATAAAGCATTTTAATCAATGTAGATTTTCCACATCCTGTTGAACCAATTATAAAGACAAATTCACCTTTATCAATTTCAACTGATAAATCAGCAATTGCAGTTACACCATTTTTATATATTTTATAACAATTTTGAATACTTATTAACTTCATTTATTTCACCTTTCTATTAAATTAATCCTTTCTCTTTTAAATCCTCCAGTTACTTCATAACAATCATCTATTATAAAGAAAGCTTTTGGATCTATTTCAAGAACTGATTCTTTAAATAAATAATAATCTTTATTGTCTACGGCACACATTAACATTTTGCCTTTTTTAGAGGAATAACCTCCTTCAACATTAATAACAGTAACACCTGTTTTTAATTCTTTAATTATAAATTGCTTTACTTCATCAATTTTAGTTGTTTTGATATAAAATAACTTAGTAGTTGATACACCAATTAACATTTTATCAATAATTATACTACTTAAATATAAGATAATAGCGGAATAAGCAACATTATTTATATTAAAAACAAAACCACCAGCAATTACTATAATAATATTCATTATAAATGTTGCTCTTCCTTCTGGAATTTTTCCATATTTATTTATTATTTTCATAAGTACATCAGAACCACCTGTATTAAAACCTGCTTTATAAATTATACCATTGGCAAACCCAAAAAGTATTGATGATACTAATGCTACTAGTACAGTATCCTTAAATTCTAAATATTTTCCAATAATATTACATAATGGTAGTGTAAACGTTATAAAAAATGGATATAGTAAAGATACAAACATCCCTTTAAAGATATCCTTTTTCTCTAATAAGAAAAGACCAATCACAATTAGCAAAGCTGTTGCAACATAAATAAAGATTGTAGCATTCCAAGAAAATAATTTTTTAAACAATATCGCTAGTCCTGAAAGACCTCCTATTACTAAATTATTTGGCTCTAAAAAAAGATTATAATTAATTGCTAATAAAAAAGCTCCTATAATAGTAATAACTAATCTTAAAAATAAATTCTTAGAATTAACTGTATCAATAATTTTATTTAAATCAAGGTTCATTACATCACCCTCTATTCTATTAATTATACTATATTTTGTTTAATTTTCATAGTTATTATAAATGAATTTTTTATGAAATTTTTTCCAAATAAATTTAAATAGGTATAATTATTTTATTGTTAAATATATTTTAATAGAGGTGATTTTAATGAATGGAAGTTATTTTCAAAATCCAACATTCCCTACAGCAAATAATTCTGATGTAATGCCTACAACTCCTCCTGGAAACAGTAATTACTATGATACAATGCCAATGGAACAAAGTTACATTGAAAATATTTTGAGATTAAATAAAGGGAAAAAGGTAAAAGCTTATGTTTCTTATCCTGATTCCTCAGCTTGGCAAAATAAAGTTTATGACGGAATTATCGAAGAAGCTGGAAGAGACCATTTAATTATAATGGATCCTTCAACTGGATCATGGTTTTTAATAAGAATGATATATCTAGATTATGTAGAATTTAGTGAAAAAATAAATTATAGTCATGACTATTCAGAAAAGACATTTTAAAAATAATAGTTAAAATGTCTTTTTTCTTTTCCTAAAAATGTAGAAATTCCATGACCTGGATACAAAATTATTTCATCATCGTAATTTTTTATATTTTCTAAGCTTTCTTTCATGTCTTTACTAGAACCACCTGGTAAATCCATTCTACCAATAGAATTTAAAAATATGAAATCTCCACAAAACATACAATTTAAATTTTTAAAATAATAAGTCAAACTATCTTGGCTATGACCAGGGCATTTAATAATTACAAAATTATCATCTGTATAAGTATTATGTTTTAAATTATATTTCTTTTCAAAATATTTTAAAGCCCCTACATGATCGAAGTGATGATGAGTAATTAAAATTGCTACTACATTTTTATTTTCTAAATATTTTTCTATTTTTTCTGGCTCATCCCCTGGATCAATTAAATATGTCTTATCATTTATTGTTACAACGTAACAGTTTTCTTTTAATTCTCCAACTACTATTCTTTCTATTTTATAATTCATTGTAAATCACCAATTTTATTATATCAATTTATTTTTAATAATGATATAATTATGTAGAATGGAAGTGGTATAAATGGCATTTTTAATTATTTTGTTAATATTAATAGTAATTTTAGGAACTCTAGGAATTATTTATATTGTGAATTACAACAAAATGCAATATTTAAAAACTAAAATAGAACAAGCTGAAGGTTTAATCGATGAAACATTAAGAGAAAGATATGATTTATTAGTAAGAGCTAATGATATAATAAAAAATACTTTAAACGATGAAAAAGATTATTTAAAAGAATATATAAATTTAAAAAATAAAAATATAACTAATTTTGAAATGGATAGATTGTTAAGAAAAGCATTTATTGTTTTAAATAAGTACAAAGATGATTATAAAGAATTACAAAGTAATAAAGAATTAAAAGATATTTGTACGAGTATAAAAGAAAGCAATGAAAAACTCACTGCTACTACTTCTTTTTTTAATAAAAATACTAATTTGTTAAATGGTTATATTAGAAAATTTCCATCAAATATTGTAGCTAAAATAAATAAATTTACTATAAAACCCTTCTTTGATGGAAAAAATATGAATGACGAAATATATAATGATTTTAAATTATAAAAACTGGTTAATAAAATTATCCAGTAATTTTTTACCAATTTATTGGTTCTAAATGATTTTTAATTAAAAAATCATTAGTTTTTGAAAAAGGTTTACTACCAAAGAAACCATATCTTGCAGAAAAAGGAGATGGATGGGGAGAAGTTATTATTAAATGCTTAGGATTTGTTATTAACGAAGATTTTGACTTTGCAAAATTTCCCCAAAGAATAAATACAACCGGATCTTTCTTATTGTTCAATAATTTTATAATATAGTCAGTAAGTCTTTCCCATCCTAAATTTTTATGACTAGCAGGTTTATCTTTTTCAACAGTTAGTACAGAGTTTAAAAGTAATACACCTTGCTTAGCCCATCTAGTTAAATCTCCATTATCGCATGGTTTAACTCCTAAATCATCATACAATTCTTTATAAATATTTTTTAAAGAAGGTGGAACTTTTACTCCTTTTTGAACAGAAAATGATAAACCATGAGCTTCATTTACACCATGGTATGGATCTTGTCCAACTATTACAACTTTAACATCTTTATAAGGTGTAAGTTTTAAAGCATTAAAGATATAATCTTTAGGTGGAAATATTGTTTTAGTAGCATATTCATGTTCAACAATCTGATAAAATTTTTTAAACCCTTCACCGTTAAAAACAGTTGAAAGTTCATTATCCCAATCATTTCCAATCATAGTAATCCTCCTTATTTATGATATGTTTCATTATTATTTATTTTAAAACTACGATAAATTTGTTCAAGTAACATCCCTCTAAAAAGTCCATGAGGAAATGTTAATCTTGAAAAACTTATACTTTTATTTGCTATTTTTTTAATATCATCAGATAATCCATAAGATGACCCAATAACAAATGTAATAGTTCCATAATTTATAAATGCTTTATCAATCATACCTGCAAATTTTACACTATCAAGCATTTCACCATTGATATCTAGTGTAATTATATATTCATTTTTACCAATATATTTTAAAATATTTTCTTTCTCTTTTTCTAAGTTATTTTCATCTTTAATCTCTATTAATTCTATTTTATGATACTTTTTTATTCTATTTAAATAATCTTCTACTAATTTAGTCAAATATTGTTCTTTTAATTTTCCAGAACAAATAACTTTTATCATATATTTATCACTTCGCTTATTTCATTTTGTTTTGCGCATTTAATATCATCAAAAGGTATTTCATACTCTTTGAAAGTCTCTTTTATTGTATTAAGAGCTTTTTCTTCAGTATTATTAGTTTCACTTAAATGCATTAATAATATTTTCTTAGTATTAGGTCCAACTAACTTACTTAAATAAAAACTTGAATCTTTATTAGATAAGTGCCCATTACTTCCAACAACTCTTTGTTTTAAAAACTTAGGATAAGAACCATTCATAAGCATTTCAATATCATGATTACTTTCAAATAAATAAACATTTCGATTATTTAAATATTTAAAATTTTTCTGATTAATATAACCAGTATCTGTTACATAAACAACTGATTTACCGTTTTCTTCAAAGATAAAATTTCTTGAATCTACTGCATCATGTGATGATTTAATACAGTAGATTCTAAGATTATCCAATCTAATTTCATCTTCATAAATAACAATATTATCATAATCTTTTATATCTTCTAACTGTTCAAATATTTTTTGACTTAATAATAATGTTGGTTTATATTTATTAACAAAAACTTTTAATGCAGATACGTGATCTTTATGATCATGGCTTATTAAGACATAATCAATATCACTAGGATTTACTCCAATCTGATTTAGACAATCTGCTAAATATTTAGCATTTCTACCTGCATCAACTAGTATTTTATATTGTTCAGTTTCTATGTATGTAGCATTGCCTTTGCTACCACTTGATAATACACATATTTTCATTATCTATACAACTTCCATGGATTAAAGAATGTTCCGCCTTCATAAGGCATACCAACAATAGCACTAAAGTGTAGGTGAGTTCCTGTAGAGAACCCTGATGAACCCATAAGTCCTATTACTTGTCCACGAGAAACTGTTTGTCCTTTAACAACTTTTTGACTCGATAAGTGAGCATACATCGTATAAATATTATTTTCATGTTGAACAACTATATATTTTCCTAAAGAATAATGAGTTGCAACTGTTACTACAGTTCCGGCTTTTGCAGCATATATTGGTGAACCATAACCAGTTCCTGAAATATCTAGGCCTTGATGCATACTACCCCAACGGAAGGCAAATTCTGATGTAATAATATATGGAGAATTAGTTGGCCATGCCCAATCGCCACCAGTATCCACAAATGTTCCAGTAACATATGATGATACTTTTTTACCTTTGGTTGTAATTTCAGTAACAGGTTCTCTAATAGTTTCTTTGCTAACTACTTCAACACCTTGGTTTTGTTCACCATTTACAACACGAACTTTTTGAGTAAATCTTGTAATTCCAGTTACACCAGCTTGAGTTACAACTGAATAACTACTAGGTTTACTATCATCATATTTAGTTTCTTTAGTCATTACGGCTTCAACATCTTGAACAACGTGTAATTCTTCAATTAAAGTTAATTTGGGATTAATCAAAGCAATATTTACTTTTTCTCCAATAGCTAGCATGCTATTTTCATCTCTAAATTTAGGATTAGCCACTAAAAATTCTTGAGGGTTTAACTTGTTAGCTTCTGAAATACTTGCAATAGTATCTCCTTCTTTTACAATATAATCACTTTGTTTTGCATCATCGCCAAATAATAAATATTGTGATAATTCACTTTCATCTGTATAGATCTTATCATTAGCACTTATGTAAGTTTTATTA
The DNA here is from genome assembly GCA_902795845.1 of uncultured Erysipelotrichaceae bacterium. Classification (GTDB taxonomy): domain Bacteria; phylum Bacillota_I; class Bacilli_A; order RF39; family UBA660; genus RUG14121. Next base: position 2,945 of record CADBMU010000100.1, on the reverse strand, counting down.
ATATTAATTTTTTCTGCAAAATACATATGTTCAATTAATTGACCAGTATCTACTATTTCACTTTGAGTATTATTAATATATTTATTAAATTCATCTTCACTAACGAATGCTGTTACAACATTTTTTAATGCATTCTTAAATACATTTTCATCTAAAACATTAATAACAATATCTTCTTTTTCTTCTTCTTCACTAGTTATTGTAACTTTATATCCTTCAATAGTAAAATCATCTTGATCTTTTATTTTGTCATAAATTTTATTGGCATCTACAATATCATTATCATAAGTTACATATTTGACTATTTCAAATCCTAGTGGGGGATAAACTTTATCAACATTATATTTCTCTTTTATACCCCTTTGTTCTTCATTAATTAAATCATATAATTCATCTTTTGATGCTATCATTCCCATTTTTTGACCATTTAAATATACTTGATAAACACTATTAGGGGCTTTATCATTTTTAGTATTACCTGAGACAATCAAAATAATGAAAATAGATAAACACATTATCGCTGTAATTAATTTATCTTTTGTCTTCACTTCATCACCCTTTATTCCATATCATTACTTACTTTTAAATAATTTTTAAAACTACTTTTATCTAATTCAAATAATAAATTAATTAATCCTGTAGAGCCTTTACGATGCTTAGCAATAATTAATTCAGCAGGAACTATATTAACTTTATTATCAGTTTTTGCTTCATAATAATCTGCACGATTTATGAAAAGTACTATATCAGCATCTTGTTCGATAGATCCTGATTCACGTAAATCTGCAAGTCTTGGTTGTTTTGTTTCACTACGTTCTGCATTACGAGAAAGTTGTGCTAAGGCAATTACTGGAACTTTTAATTCCATAGCTAATGTTTTAAATGATCTTGAAATATCTGATACTTCAACTTGTCTAGATTCTGTTCTACCTCCAGTAGTTACTAACTGTAAGTAATCGATTACAACAAGACCTAAACCTTTTTCAGAGTTAGCAAGTCTTCTACATTTAGCTTTTATTTCTGGTGCTGTAATGCCAGCATTATCTTCTATATAAATATTTGTATCACCTAATTGGCTTATTGCTTCATTATATTTTTTCCAGTCATTATTATTCATAATACCTGTTTTTAACTTTTCACCTTCTATTTGTCCTACAGAAGATATCATACGATTTACTAATTGTTCAGCAGACATTTCTAGGTTAAATATAGCAATAGCTTTATCGGTTTGAAAAGCTGCGTTTGTAGCAACATTTAACGCAAAAGCAGTTTTTCCCATACCAGGACGTGCTGCAATAATTATAAGTTCACCTTCATGCAAACCAGCTGTTGTTTTATCTAAGTCATAAAAACCAGTAGGTAACCCTGTTATTGCTGATTTATTCTTAGCCATATTTTCTAATTGTTCTTGTGCTGTTCTTAAAACATCTGAAATAGGTCTAAACTCACTAGTTTGTCTAGCCTTTATAACATTTAAAATATTTTTTTCGGCAGTATCAAATAGTGTTGTTATGTTTCCTTCTTCTTCATAAGTATCAGAAATAATTTCTGTTGCTGTATCAATTAACTTTCTTCTTAAAGCTTTTTCTTTAACAATCTTTAAATAATAATCTAAGTTTGCAACTGTAGCTACACTATCAATAACTTCTGAAATATATTCTATACCACCAACTGCTTGAAGATTTTTTTGTTTATCTAATTCATTTTTTACAGTAGTTATATCAATGGGTGTTCTTGATTTATATAATTCTTGTAAACTTAAAAATATTTTTTTATTGGCTTCACTATAAAACATTGATGCATCAACGTTTTCCATAATTTTTTCAAGTGCATATTTATCTAGAAATGAACATCCTAGTACAGACATTTCTGCATCTAAATTTTGTGGCATCTTACGGTTAGCCATTATAATCACCTACTTTTTTAAAATGATATTTAATTCAAATTTTACCTTTTTGTGTAATTCTACTGGCACTTTGTGAGTACCAAGTGTATCAATAGGATACTCTGGTTTAATACATTTTTTTGAAATATTAAAGCCCATTTTTTTTAATTCATCACTTATTTGTTTTGTAGAAACTGCTCCAAAAACTTTATCACTAGCTCCAGTCTTTACTTGAAAAGTAATGTTTTTATCTTTTAATTTATTTTTTATTTCATTTAAACTTTCTACTAAGGCATCTTCTTCATCTTGTCTTTTTTTTAGTTGAATATCCAATACTTCTTTACTTCTTTTAGTTTCAGCTACTGCTAAACCATTTTTTATTAAGAAATTATTTGCGTATCCATCACTTACATTTATTATTTGATCCTTTTTACCTTGTCCTTTTACATCTTTAAGTAATATAACTTTCATTGTTAAACCTCCTTAAAAATTATCTACTAATTATTATAACATATATAGTAATTTTATGATATTAGAAATTAATAATTAAACACGAAAAAACCAAGTATTAACTTGGTTTAAATTCAACATGGCGCCCGATGTAGGACTCGAACCTACGACCTAACGGTTAACAGCCGTGCGCTCTACCGACTGAGCTAATCGGGCATTACTAGTAAATTATATAATAAGTTTATTTGTTTTGTCAACAATTATTACATAATTTACTAAATTTATTTAGAATTAAGCTAATTCTACTTCAGCACCAGCTTCTTCAAGTTGTGCTTTAATGTTATTTGCTTCTTCAGCAGGAACGTTTTCTTTAACATTTCCACCGTTATCAGCTAAAGCTTTAGCATCTACTAATCCTAAACCAGTAATTTCTTTTAAGATTTTGATAACTGCAATTTTATTTGCACCAGCTGATTTTAATACAACAGTTTTAGCAGCATTATCTTCAGCAGCTTCAGCAGCTGGAGCAGCAGCTACAGCTACAGCACTTGGATCAACTCCAAATTCTTCTTTCATTGCATCAACTAATTCTTTAACTTCAAGAATAGTC
>CADBMU010000099.1 GCA_902795845.1 uncultured Erysipelotrichaceae bacterium | reverse complement strand
GGCGGAATAGGTAGACGCACAGGACTTAAAATCCTGCGGGTGTTAAAGCCCGTGCCGGTTCAAGTCCGGCCTTGGGCACCATCTTAATTAATTAAATCAGTTCTTATACTGATTTTTTTATTTTAAAAACCACATCAATTATTCTGATGTGGTTTCTTTTATTTCTTTTAATTTAATATTAATCCAATTATCTAAATTATCTTTTAATGGTGAAAATCCTCTTACTGTTTCATTTATTTTACCATTACCTTTTCTTGCTTTATAATTAATATTTTTTATAGATAATTTTAAATTACAATTTTTTTCATCAATACCAAGAATTCTACAATATATTGTTTCACCAATACTAACAAAATCATTTATATCTCTGACAAAATTTTCTGATATTTCAGATATATGGATTAAACCATTATATTCAGAATTTACATTAATAAATATACCATAACTTTCTATTCCTGTTACTTGGCCTTTTATAATATCCCCTACTTTAAATGAATCCATAAAATCACGTCCTCAAATTTAGTATACCATAATTTTTTTAATATGGTATACTTTATATGGTGATTAATATGCAAGAAAAAGAAATTATAAATAAAATTAAAGAAATTTTAGACAATATGAAACCATATTTACAGATGGATGGTGGCGATATTGAATTTATCAAATATGAAGATAAATATGTTTATATTAAACTTAGTGGTGCTTGTGCTCACTGTGGTTATCAAGACTTAACAATTAAAGATGGTATTGAAGAAATGTTAAAAAGTGAAATACCTGAGATTGAAGGAGTTATTAACGTAGAGTTATAACTCTTTTTTATTTATTATCCAATTAATTTGCTCTATTTTATACATTCTACTTAATTCAAAATATGCTTCTTTTAAAAATAATTCATATTCATCAACTTTGTTTATTATATCTAAAAGTTCACTTTCTTCTTTTAAATCCTCTATTACTTTTTCATATATATCAAAATAATATGTTGGATATAATAAGCGTGAATATAACATATTAGCCTCATAATTAGAAAGTCTTGTACTTAAAAGATAATTTTTTAATTCTTTAATTGTATGATTTCTATCTGTGTAAAAAAACATACTTTTTAAATATTCACTCACATCTCTTACTTGAATATCAAATATATACTCCAAGGGATTATAAAATTCATACTCCATACAAGGATAATTTATTCTACGATGAGAAAGAACTACTTTTTTATTCATATTATCTTTGTTATATAATTCACATATATTTGCAATACTTATTGCATTTTCAGCTAGTCCAATATAATAACTGAAACTATTTAAAATTATTTTTTTATTTCTTCCTAATTCTTTTATTTGATATTCAAAATAATCTACTTTACTTTCCCATAATTTAGCCCAGTTGTTCCTATACAATTCTTTCTTATCTTTATTTAAAAATAAACTATTATTTATCTTTATAATATCATTTATAGTTATATCACTAGACATACTAGTATTTATTTTTAATAGTATATAATTATTATTATCATAATCACTACTTATTTGGCCAAATTTATTAAATATTATTTGACTAACAGGAAATCTACTTTGCATTTCATAACAAATTTCTAAAATATCTTTAAGTTCTTCTGGTAAGCGATAATTTTTGGCAACACAAAATAAACTATTATCTTTGTAAAAATAGTATTTATTATCTTTTTTATAAATATTATCTATATAAATGTCATAAAAATATTTTAAAAATTGTTCCATACCATATTATATAAAAAAAACATAGGTTTTATACCTATGCAGATAATGTTTTTGATTGGTCATTTGTTTGATAATCAGCTATATTAATAGTTTCATTATTACTCATTTGATTAACATTTTGAGCATTATTATAAGCAATATTTGCTACTTGTAATTTAGCATCTATCATTTTTTCTTTTTCATTTATTTGGTTTTCTTTTTCTATTAAAAGATCACACAATGCATTAATTTTACTTCTGATTTCTTCAACACTCATATTCTTTTCAGGAATATTATTATTTTGAATGACTACCTGTGGTTCAATACCTACAGGAGTTTGATTTTCAACTGTTGGTCCATTTTCAATTACAGGATTTTCTATAATAGGACTAACTTCTGGAGTTTGCACATTCATATTATCATTTATAGGTGCTTCTTCTACTACTGGTTCAGAAATTATATTTGGTTCAATAGCAGGTTGCACAATAACATTATCATTAACTATTTCATTAGAATTATTTAAATTTTCATCTATTACTGGCATTTGAATATCAGTTTCATTAGCTTTATCAATAGCATTATTAAGATTATCTTCTTGTTTAACCTCTGGTTCTTTTATTTCTTCAATGTTTGTATTTAATTCATTATTTATTTCATTTGTTAACTCATTTGTTTCAATATTTTCTAAAGTTTTATAATTATTAGTAAGAGCTATGATATGTGCATCTTTAAGAGCTATTGGATGTCCAATATTTTCACTAGCTTTATATTCGTTATTAACATTTACAAATTCTATACCATTATTTCCTTTTACTATGTTTATTAGTTGAGATGTAACTTTTTTCCATTCGTCACCATCAATGTATTCTAAACTTCCATTGTTATCTCTACAAACAAAAGTAACGGTATTTCCATTTGAATCTTTTAACTTAGAATCTAAAATAATATAAGAATTACCATCATTTTTAAAAGCACATAAAACTTTGTAGTCATCTTCCCCACTAGGTCTAGAAATTTTAATATTTTTTTCCATAACAATCAACTCTCTATTCTATAAGTTATTATAACAAACAAAAAAAAATATTTCAATCCTTTTTAAGGACAAAATATTTACATCCGTAAGCACAATAGTTATTTATATAATCATCTAAATTTTTTATATCATTTATATTTTTAACGGACTTATTTGTACTATCATAAAATCCTTTTAATCTTATTTTACCATAAGCCCAGTCTCCCACTATATAATCAAAATTTTCAAAATATTCTGTCATTTTTTCCTTTAATGCATCTTCATCTAATGCATCATTATAATTTTTAACAACCAAATATTTGGTATTATTTAATATTATCTCTTTCATCTTGCTAACACCCCTACTATAACTGTAATTGCTAATATACTTACTGCTATAAAACCTGATAAGAGTAAAAATTCAACATAACCATTTTCTTCTTTTTTCTCTTCTTTATGTCCAAATTCTTTATAATACATTATTGCTTGATCTAATCTGATATATTTATCATCTTTTGTTTGATCTATCTTAAAGTAATCAAAAACTTTATTATTAATATCAAACAATTCATTCTTACTCATTTTTATAATATTATCATATGAATATCCTAAAATTTCATAAGCTTCTTTACTTAATGTATTATTTTCAACTAACTGATATTTTATATCAGTATTAAACATTTTTAACTTAAAATTAAAATATCTTTCTATTTCAGTTTTATCAATACTTTTTTCATTATTAAACAATAAGTAAGATTTAAAATTATTAAAAGTACTTTCATCGTGATTAACAGAATTTATTTTCAAGAAAAACATATCAATTAAATCTTTTTCGATTTTATTAAAATATTTATTTGGCACTTGTTCTTTAGTTAAATAATAATCCATCATCTCTTGTTTAAACAAAGATAAATTTTCTTTAGAATAACCAAACTTAATGATATTCTCATCAAATCCACCCATACCACTTTCGGTATTTGTTTTATAAGGATTTATAATATCTAATTCACCATAAATATTAATTAAAGTTTTTATTACAACTGTTAAAAAATCATTATTTTCTTTATTTTCTAAATAGTTTTTTATTCCAATTGTAAATGCTTCATTTATAAAAATATTTTGATTCATAATTTTTCCTCTATTCTTTTTTATTTTACCATAATTTTCCTTTTTTTATCAATAAAAGTTCAGAAATAAAATTTTTTTTAAAAATCTTTAATTTTTTGTTGACAAAAATGGGTTTATCGCTTAGTATATGTATTACCAAATCACTTCAAGAAGGCGATTTGGTGCTAGTATCACACTAGTCAACCCCTTTTTATTCTTTTAGAAGCTGTCTTCAGGGGGCAGCTTCAATTTTTTTG
>CADBMU010000098.1 GCA_902795845.1 uncultured Erysipelotrichaceae bacterium | reverse complement strand
CCAATAATGTTAAAAATAATAGAATATTCACTATCTATTTTACTTTTAATAACGTATGACTGAATCCTATTCTCAACAGGACTATAAGAATCATTATAATTTTTAACAAGACTGCAGTTTTCATAATTTAATTCAGGAAACATCAATTCTAATACTTTTTTTATTATAACAATTTGTTCACTGTATTGCATATTAGACAAAATATTTATTCCATTATTACAATTAAATAGTTTACAAAATAGTATGTTAAATTTATTGGCTATGTATTTATTTTCAGCATAATTTTTCTGAAATTCAGGTAGATGAAATTCTTCAATAAAATGATAAGATAATCTATTTAATAATATTGAAAACTTATAATCATGATTTAAAAATTTATTAACTAATGCATTACATTTATCTAAGATAATTATAATATTGTGATATTCATCAACATTAAATTTATTTAAATTTTCTTTTATAAATTTAGAAAATTTTGGATAGTTAAAAATATCATCACTAAAAAATTCTTCTATATTTATATTAAAATTTTTCTTGAAATAAGGTGATAACTGGAAGCAAATATTTTGAAGCCATTCATTATAGTTATTTAAATCTAAGTTTAAATTATATCCAGTTAAATTTTCTATTTTGCTTTCAGTACTTTTTAGTGTAATTTCTATCATAGAATTCCAGTCATCATTGGTTAATTCTTTTAAACTAGTGTCATATAAATTTACTTTTTGATTTATTATTTCTTTATAAAATTCAGTATTTTTTTCTTCTTCAAAATAGAACAAATTATTTCCAATCATTGCATCTTGTATCATTTTAAATGAATAATCATTATAATCTAAAAAACTTTGAGCTTTATTTTTCTTTGAAGCTTCTTGATTATATAACGTTTTAATATAACCAATCTTTAAATCTATACTTTTTAATTCTTCTTTATTTAAAACTTTGTGAGGAATCTCTTTACCATCATACAATTCAAATATAGTTCCATTCTTTCCCGTTCTTTTTTTGTCGATATTAGTTGCAAAATGAAGAGTTTGCATTCCCATTTGAATGTACGGTAAGTCAGCTGCCAATGTTAAAAAATAATTACAGTTATTATCTTTATCATGTGCGGTTAAAAAGAAATGATGTACTTCCAAATTTTCACCATCATTTGAATAAACTGTAGATTCCTTTTTATTATCTGGATCAATATTAGTTTCTATAATTGTAGAATTAATTCCTACTTTATCAAATGCTTTATGTAGAATTTCAGCAGCAGATCTACAAATAACGCTGTAATCTCCACCATTTTCTTTTCTGTCATAAAAAACTTTTTTAATTTCATCAAATGTCATAAAATCATCATTAATTTTATTTTTTACACGAAAAAAGAAATCAGTATTCTTATATAAAACTTTACCTAATTCTAAGTATATATATCTTATTTTATATAAATCAGGCCACAAGTTACTAACTTCAGAAGTTATTTTGTTAATTAATACATCTGTATTCATAATATCACCATACTAACATTATATCATGAATACTATAAATTAAATAAAAATTAAATTACAGTTTATTTGAAATAAAACAGATATACATAGTTGTTAAAATCATAATACTTATTTTTTTATGTTTGTGTGATATATTAAAAAGGTAGATAAACATTTATAAATATTATAAAAATAAATTTAAATAAAAAAGGATGGTGTTTAATGATTTTAAATGTTAGTGGAAGAACAGATATTGTAGCATTTTATTCTAAATGGTTTATGAATCGTTATAAAGAAGGCTTTGTTGATGTTAGAAATCCTTTTAATCCTAAACTTATAAGTAGAATATATTTTGAAGATGTTGATTTAATTTTATTCTGTACTAAAAATCCTTTACCAATTATAAATGATTTAAAAAATATAAAAAAGCCAATAATATTTCATGTTACTTTAACACCTTATAAAAATGATATTGAACCAAATGTTCCATCTAAAACAGAAATAATAAAAGGTATTAAAAAAATATCAGAAATTGTTGGAATAGATAATTTAGTGGTTAGATACGATCCCATATTTTTAAGTGAAAAATATAATATAGACTATCATATAAAAGCATTTGATAAATTATGTGGACTACTAAATGGTTATGTACATAAAATTATTGTTTCTTTTATAGATGATTATAAAAATGTCAGAAAAAATGAAAAGACATTAAATTTTAAACTATTTACTGAAAATGATTATGAATTAATTGGCAAAAATTTTAGTAAAAGTGCTAAGAAGAATAATATGACAGTTCAAACATGTTTTGAGGATAGAAACTTGAGTGAATATGGCTTTATTGTAGGTGAATGTTTATCACATGAACTTGCTTATATACTTACTGGTAAAAAATATAAAAATTGGAAATCTAGAAAAGAACAAAAATGTAATTGTGTTCAGATGGTTGATATTGGTGCTTATAATTCTTGTAAACATTTTTGTAAATATTGTTATGCTAATTATGATGAACAAAAAGTAAATTATAATTATTTAAAACATTCTGATAATTCTTCTCTTTTGATTGGAAATATAGAAAATGTTGATGTTATTAAAAGAAGAAAAGATTAGCTAATTTTAAGTATTTGTAGTATATTTTAATAGTGATGTCAATTTAAAAAACATAAAAAATTAAAGGAGTAAAAAATGAAGTTAACAAGTAAAGAAGCAAAAGAGTTATTAGAAATTGAAAGTAAAACAACAAAGGATGATAGATGGATAGAACATTGCATTTCAGTAGGGGATAGTGCTGGAAAAATTGCAAGGGCTTTATATGAAAAAGGGATAGATGTAGATGTGGATAAAGCTATTACTTTAGGATATTTACATGATATTGGAAAATATAATGGTGAATCTCGAGGTCATGTTATGAGAGGATATGAGTATTTAAAAAGTAAAGGATATGATTTAGAATTTGCTAATATTTGTTTGACTCATTCCTACTTAAATAATGATGTTACATGTACTGCAGGTGGTGGGCCAAAACCAGAAGATAATCCTTTTTTGACTGATTTTATAAAAAATCATGAGTATACAATTGAAGAAAAAATTATAAATCTTTGTGATTTAATGTGTCCTCATGGATACAATGTATTTACAATTGATAAAAGATTAATTGACTTAATTATTAGAAAGGGAGCATATGCTAATACCCAATATCATGTTATAGAAACTTATAAATTAAAAAAATATTTTGATGATTTATTAGGGTATAACTTATATGATTTATTTCCAGAAATAAAAGATAATTTATGATTAGAAGGAATATAATTATGAAAAGATGTAAGTGGTGTAATGAAAATAACTCTTTATATGTTTATTATCATGATAAAGAATGGGGAGTTTTAAATACTAATGATAAATATTTATTTGAAATGTTAATCTTAGAATCCTTTCAAGCTGGATTATCATGGGAATGTATCTTAAATAAGCGATTATCTTTTAAAGAAGCTTATGATAATTTTGATATTGAAAAAGTAATTAATTATGATGATAAAAAAATAGAAGAGTTATTAAATAATAAAGATATAATTAGAAATAAATTAAAAATTCAAGCAAGTATTTCTAATGCAAAAATATTTAAAAATATTCAAAAAGAGTATGAAAGTTTTTATAAATATTTATGTCAATTTATTAAAGAAAAACCAATTTTTGAAATTGGAAAAGCAACTAATAACTTATCTGATATGATATCCAAAGATCTAATTGAAAGAGGAATGAAATTTGTTGGCTCAACTACTATATATTCATATTTACAAGCAATAGGTTTCATTTATTCTCATGATAAAGAGTGTTTTTTATTTAGAAATAATTAGTAAAATAAATGAAGTTAAAATAAGATTAAAAAACGATTATGAATTTGAAGCCGTTTTTTTATTTAAAATATTTGTAACCAATAACAAAATAACAATAGCATTACTTTTTTTAGATGTTTTTTTGTAAGACACAAAAAAAATCATTCTTTCGAATGATTCATATATGTAAGTTCGGATTTTCCGAACAGATTCGTCAATGGAGCGGGT
>CADBMU010000097.1 GCA_902795845.1 uncultured Erysipelotrichaceae bacterium | reverse complement strand
TATACAAATGAAGCTTTAAAATTAATGAAAGAAAATAATATAAATATAGATAATGTTATTTGTCATGCTCCATATATTGTAAATCTAGCTAATAAAGAGGTAGAAGAAAAATGGAATTTCAGTATTAGTTTTATTAAACAAGAATTAAAAAGATGTGATTTATTGGGTGTCAAATACATGGTCCTACATCCTGGAAATGCTTTGAAAATGGATAAAACAATTGCTCTTGATAATATAATAGAAGCCCTAAACTTTATCTTAACTGATGATAGTAAATGTATGATTTTACTTGAAACTATGGCTGGAAAGGGAAGTGAATGTGGCTCAAATATTGCTGAAATAGAATACATGATAAAAAATGTTTCTCCTAAAAATAGAATCGGAATTTGTCTTGATACATGTCATTTAAATGACTCTGGGGTATCAATGAGTAATTTTGATGAGTATTTGAGTGAATTTGAAAAAAGAATTGGTCTTGATAAAATTAAATGTATTCATATTAATGACAGTAAAAATGAAATAGCTTCTCATAAAGATAGACATGAAAATATTGGCTTTGGTACAATTGGCTTTGAAACTTTAAATTATATTGTTCATCATGACAAATTAAAAGATGTTCCTAAAATATTAGAAACACCATATACTGGAGAATCAAAAGATGATTCAACAAGAATATATCCACCATATAAATTTGAAATAGAAATGTTTAGAAATAATAAATTCAATGAAAATTTATATGAAGATATTAAAAATTATTATAAATAAGATCCATATTTAGATAAATATTCATTAAATAGTTTTTTAATTTTAACAAAGTTTTCTTCGGAGAACTTTGTTTTATATCTATCAAGATTTAAAATACTAGGGTTTGCTAAAACTTCTTTATAATTTTTCTTTATAAAAACATATAAAAAATCTAATTCTAAACCACTCAAATTTACATTATTTTTTAAAGCAAAGTTATTAACTTGTTCTTTACTTAAATTTTTAATGTATCTTTCAATAATATTATACATAAAATCACCTATAATATTGTATGTTTTTAAATTAAAATAAAATACTAATAATGGTGATTAAATTGAAAAAGATTATATTTTCTTTAACAGTTATCTTTGCTTTAGCTATAAGTCGTATTTTTTACTTATCTGTATTAAAAAATAATTATTATAAAGAATTACTAGATATTAAAACTAATATAAAAGTTGAAGGACTGGATGCACCTCGTGGAAGAATATTAGATGTTAATAATAAAGTTTTAGTTGATAATGTCGGTATAAACTGTATTATTTATAATAAAAGTAATATTAATGTAAAAGATGAAATTAAATTAGCTTATAAATTAGCAAGTAATATTACTGATATTCAAGAAGCAAATATTTATGAATTAAAAAAATTTTATTTAGTTTTAAATAATGATGGAAATGATTTAATTAAGAAAAAAGAATATCAGTTGTATAATGAAAGAAAACTTGATAGTTATGATTTAAACAAATTAAAATATGAAAGAATCAATGAAGAATTACTTAATAAATTTACATTACTTGATAAAAAAGCTGCTAAAATTTATAATCTAATGAATAAAGGATATTCTTATGATAAAAAAATAATTGCTAAAAATATTAATGAAAATGAATATGCTAAAATAATTGAAATGAATTTAAAAGGTATAACTGGTGAAATGACTTGGGAAAGAAAATATAATTATGATACTTTAAGAGATATTTTTGGTACTATTGGTCCTATTTCTAAGGAGAACAAAGACTATTATTTAAAAAAAGGCTATGAACTTACAGATATTGTAGGTCTGTCAAATTTAGAATACCAATACGATGAATATTTAAAGGGTAAAAAAGCAGTATATAAATTAAATAATGATAAAACACTTACTTTATTAGAAGAAAGTTCAAAAGGTAACGATATTCATCTTTCAATAGATATAGATATGCAAGAAGAAATAAATGAAATAATAGAAAATAATATTATCAAAGGTAAAAAAATGGCTAATACAAAGTATTATGATGGTAGTTATGCTTTAGTTATAGATTCTAAAACTGGGTTAATTAAAGCTATTGCTGGTAAAAAACTTACAAATAATAATGAATTTCAAGATACATCATTTAATGTTATAAATTCTTCATTTACACCAGGTAGTGTAGTAAAAGGTGCTTCTATGACAGTAGGGTATCAAAATAATTTAATTGATATAGGGAAAAAAATTAAAGATTCTTGCGTTAAATTATATTTAAATCCAGAAAAATGTTCATATAAAAGCCTAGGGTATATTGATGATATTACGGCATTAAAAACTAGTTCTAATTATTATCAATTTTTACTTGCTATAAAATCTACGGGAAATAAATATAGTTATAATATGAAACTTGATGTTAATGAAGATAATTTCAATTTATATAGAGATGTTTTTAAACAGTATGGATTAGGAAATACTACTGGCATAGATTTACCAAATGAACCAACAGGACTTAGGGGAAGTAAAGTAGCAGGTGACTTACTTTTGAATTTAGCAATTGGCCAGTATGATACTTATACAATCCTTTCTTTGGGACAGTATATGAATACTATTGCAAATAATGGAACGCGTTATAAGTTAAATTTAGTTGATTATGTAACTAATGATAAAAGTGAAGTTATTTATTCATATAAACCGGTTATATTAAATAAAATAGATATGCAAAGTATTTATTATGATCGAATAAAAGAAGGATTAAGACAAGTTTTATATTTAGGTACAGGTTATGGTTATACAAATACTTCCTATAAACCAGCTGGTAAAACTGGTACCAGCGAATCTTTCTTAGATTTAAATAATGATGGTATTAATGATGTAAAAACTATTACTTCAACATATGCAATGTTTGCACCATTTGATAATCCTAAATATACGGTAGTAGTTGTAAGTCCCAATATAGGTCATTATGATGGTAAGAAGGGAAATATGGCTTATATAAATAGATATTTAAGTAACGAAATAACTAAATTAATCTATGATAACTACTAAAATCTTTAAAATTGCTATATTTTATTTGAAAAATAGATAAATGTTTGATAAAATACTAATGTGTGAAAAAAGGAGGCAAGTAAATATGGCAAAAAATGAAAACAGAGCATTCTTAGGATTAAAATGTACAGAATGTGGATTTAATAGAAGACCTACTATTAAAAATAAAAAAAATACTACTGAAAAATTAGAAATTAGCAAATATTGTCCAAAATGTAAAAAACAAACTACTTTTAAAGAAACAAAATTAGCTAAATAATGAAGCAAAATTATCCAATGTATAATGATGGTTTTATTAGTACAATTAATTATGAAAAATTAATTAAAATGCAAAGCCAAGAACCAATTGTTATTATAGAAAGAAAAGTTTCTTTAAAAAATCAAAATAATAGAAATAAAGTAGTTTTAAAAAAGAATTTAAAAAGGACTACAAATAAGTAAGGTGAGTTTATGAATATAAATATTAATGATATTAAAAATGGTATGACAATAATTATGGATGGTAATTTATGTCAAATTCTTGAATTCCAACATGTTAAACCGGGAAAAGGACCTGCATTTGTTAGAATTAAATTAAAGAATTTACGTACTGGTTCAATTGTTGAAGATACATATAATACTAATTTAAAAATTGAAAAAGCACATATTGATAGAGTAGGAATGACTTACTTATATAGTGCTGGTGATAATTATGTATTTATGAATACAGAAACCTATGAACAAGTTGAAATACCTGCTAAAACTTTAGAAGATCAAGTTAAATATTTGAAAGAAAATCTTGATATTCAAATTGAATATTATAATGGTGAAATTATTGGTATTACATTACCTGAAAAGATTGAATATGAGGTTGTTGAAACTACTGAAGCAGTTAAAGGAAATACAACAAATAATGCTATGAAAGATGCAACTATAGAAACAGGATATGTTGTTAAAGTTCCATTATTTATAGCACAAGGTGAAAAAATAATTATATCAACTAAAGATGGTAAATATTCAGGAAGAGCTTAATGCTCTTTTTTTATATATTCTTAGAAAAATAAAATAAAAAAAACGTCTTTTATAAGACGTTAATTTCTTAAGTGGTGTCCCCAGCAAGATTCGAACTTGCGACCGTACGCTTAGAAGGCGTATGCTCTATCCAGCTGAGCTATGAGGACAAATCAGCTGTAACAAACTGATTATATAATAAATTTTAAAATTATTCAAGACTATTTAGCGTAAAATTTGATATTTTTTCATTATTTACATTGAAAACGACTTCATCGACCGCATAGTTATCTTTAATTGATAAACCAATTGTATATTTTACCTCTTCTAAAATGTCTTTATTACTAAATTCTTCAAATATATAATTATTAAAAGTTAAGCTTACAGTATTTTCATTTATTTCATAATCTAATAATTCAGCATTAGAAGCAAGATAACTCATTAAATTAGTTTGATTTATAGGTGAAGACTTTAATTTTTCAATAATTACTTCGATTTTATCTTCGCTATCATTATTAATAAATGTCACTGGAGTATAATATTTGGTATTTTCAAATTCACTTAAATAATAAATTGTGGTGGCACTTGTATTTTTTACATCATCAATTTCATATATTTTATTTATTCCATATTTTCTATCTAATACATCTGGTAGTTTTGTTTTAGAATTAGGTAATTCTTCTAAGATATTATTATTTACAAAAATCATTATACCTTTTATATCACTTATTTCAGTAAGAGAGTAGATTAGAGCTTCAAGCATTTTTTCTTCATTATTTTTATCAATACTTATAAATTTTTCATTGAAATTAATCTTTAAAATATTTTCTTTGAAACTTATAGAAAGTACTTTAGTTCCTTCGGGAATGATTGCTTTAAATCCAGAAGGATTGTACTTAGAAGCTTGGCTATTAATAATTAAAGCATTTATAATTTCTGTAGCTTTTTTTAAAGTATCTTTATTTTCTTTAGTAATAGTTTTAACTCTAGCAACCATATTAGAATTATCTACAAGGTAAATTGTAGTTTTATTTGGTTCGATATAAGATAATGACTGGTTTATATTGTTTGATCCATTAGTTGTAGGAAACATATAAGTAATAAGAAGTATTAACAAAGCAATAGATGCAATTATAATTCGCTTTGTAGCTGATTTTTTAATCATTTTATCACCTAATAAAATATATTATTAATTTAGATTTTAAGAACAAAAAAAGATGAAAATTTTCATCTTTATAAAGTGATCTCACCAAGTTTTAATAATTCTACAACGGCTTGAGCTCTTCCTTTTACTTCTAATTTTTGAATAGCATTTGATATATGATTTCTAACAGTTTTTTCACTTATACCTAAAAAATCAGCTATTTCTTTGGTAGATTTATTTAAAACTAATAACTCGAAAACTTCTTTTTCACGATTTGTTAATATACTATTTTTCAAGAAATTCCCTCACTTTCTTCTTAATACACCTATTTTATATTATGAATGTATTTTACTAAAGTGAGAACTAATGCCTAAAATAGTTTATTTTTGGAATTTAATTGTTATATACATTTTAACATCATACATACTTTGAACTGTATTCATTATTTTATTAGCTAATTTTGTATCATGTTCATTACTTCCAATTGTTATGCTTATTCGATCATTTTTGATTTTAACAAATGAATCTAAACTATATTCTTTTAATATTTTTTCTTCAATTTCAGTTTCTTTACCTTTGTTAGTATTTATTGTTTGTAATGATTCATAAGCATTATTTTTTTCTTCAATTGTTGATGTATCATCAAGTAAAACAGTTTGAAGGTCTTCCATTTCTTTAAGAACTTCTTCATCATCGGCAACTCTTAAGGCAACAAGAGCACTACTAGATGTTACATTAACTTCTTCAATTTCTTTAGTATTATCTAAAGATTTAATGGTTGCAAGTGTATCATCTTTCATTGTTACATAATAAATACTTAAAACTAAAATCATACTAAATAGTGTTACAAACCACAAACTTTGTTTATTTATCATAATTTCCTCCAATAATCTAATACATACTATGTGTGTTTAGTATTATTTATTCTAAAAAAATATTTTTGTGACAATCTAAATAAAGTCAAGTATTATTTTAACTTTAATTTTTATGAATTATTGCATGACAAAAAGACCTACAAAGGTAG
>CADBMU010000096.1 GCA_902795845.1 uncultured Erysipelotrichaceae bacterium | reverse complement strand
TCTTTTATTTATTGCTTCATTAGTAATTTCTGCAAGTAACTCCATCATATAATTATCCTCATTAGAATGGCAATAATTGTTAATCTTATCATTTACTTCATAAACTCTACTAGCAATATTTTCATCAGTAAAAGATATTTCTAATTCGTCATTTTCATTTCTTAGAGGAGCAATGCTATAAATTATTTTTCGTATTTCTTCTAAAGATAAATCTTTTGTCCAACAAAAACCTGTTAATATTATTCCATCCAATCTATCAGCACACATTAAAGGACGTTTATTATCAACTATTGAATAGTTTTTAAAATTGACTATTTTTTCTATAGAAATTTTATCCTCAGTTAAATACGTTAATAATTGACTGTCATTTTTTATTATCATTTCAGTAAATTCTTCTGTTCTTTCTTGTTCATTATAATCTTTATGCATATAATCAATTACATGTGAAAAACATGGTGTTGCAATATCATGAAATAAAGCTGCCAACGTCATTTCTTTATCATGCATTAAATACCAAGTTATAAGTGATGTTGTTATACTATGATCATATCTAGTAACTTTTTCTTTAAAATCATAAATATTTTTAGAAGCATAGTCCATACCACAAAAATATCCAATATCTTTTAAACGCAATAAACTTGGTACTTCAAGATATTTCTTTAAAAATTCTGGCATATTTTCATATCCTAGTAATTTTTTATAAAAATCTAAAAATTTATTCATATTTATTCCCCCACTTTAATATTTTATTTTTTTCTTAATTTAGCAACAAAAAATCCTTCAAAATATTTGTTAGGTTTAATACAAAGTGTTCCTTTTATAGACACGGGTAAAGTTTCAAAAGAAAAATTATTTTCAATGTCTATTAATTCTACATTTTCTTCTTCTAATATTTTATTTATTATATCTTCATTTTCTTCTTTTAAAATTGAACAAGTTGAATAAACCATTTCATGGCCACTTTTTAATAGTTTAATAGCTTTCTTTAATAGTCTATATTGAATTTTTGAGGATCTGTCAATAAGTTCTTCATTAAAACTAGTATAATTTTTCTCAAAAATATTTAAAGTACCACTACCACTACATGGA
The DNA here is from genome assembly GCA_902795845.1 of uncultured Erysipelotrichaceae bacterium. Classification (GTDB taxonomy): domain Bacteria; phylum Bacillota_I; class Bacilli_A; order RF39; family UBA660; genus RUG14121. The sequence goes on along the minus strand of CADBMU010000096.1, from coordinate 957 downwards.
GCATCTAAAAGTATTTTATCAAAAGAATAAAAATCATCTAATTTTGTAGCATCTATATTTAAAATATTTATTTTTTTGGCTCCAAGTTTCTCTATATTATATTTAAGTCTTTCTAATCTTATTCTATTTTTTTCAACAGCAGTTATCAAACTTTTATTGTTAGTTAAAGCTGATATTTGAGTTGTTTTACTTCCCGGTGATGCAGCCATGTCTAGAATATTATCACCCTCAAGAGGATTTAGAATAAGTGGTGGTATCATTGATGATAAACTTTGTAAATATATCTCTCCGTTTATATACATATTTAATTTTTTTATCTCGTTAATATCACCATTGGGTATTACAAAGGCTTCTTTATACCATGATACTTCTTCATATTTAATATTATTTAACTCCAACTGTTTTTTTACAGCAAAAACAGTAGTTTTTAAAGTATTAACTCTAAAAGTCAAATATCTTTCTTCTTTATAAGAATTAATAATATCGTTAGTCAAATCAGTATTATACTGTTTATTTAATTTATTATATAAAAATTCAGGTATATCATTTTGCATATAATCACCTCTAACTTATACTATAATACTATAATACTATATTCCATCTCTTCTTACAAATAATACTTTATGTTTTTCTTTGTTCATTGCCTTTTTAGCTTCTTGTAATTTTATGATATCACTACCAATATATTCACTTAAATATTTTTTAAAAGATGTTAGAAAATATTTAATATTTTGTTTTTTATCATTAAATAATTCATTTAATTCTTTATTATCTGTTACAAATTCATTAAAATAAGAATCTACTAAAAATAAAATAATTCCAGTATTAAAATTTTTTCTATTTGTATCTAAAAGATGTTCATAAGAATCTTTAGAAAAACAATATTCAGTTGGATCAATTATACTTACTTTTTTTCTACCATACATTATATTATATAATACATCAAAAGTTAAAATC
>CADBMU010000095.1 GCA_902795845.1 uncultured Erysipelotrichaceae bacterium | reverse complement strand
AAGTGTAGAATGTACCAATGGAGTAACTGGTTCCTTTGATGTAGAAAATTGGCAAGTAACAATAGCAGACATGAAAGCAACCAGTACAAAATGTACAGTATCATTTGATTCTAGTGCAACTAATGAAATAACACCAATAAATATGAGTAAGAAAGATTTAATTGATTTAAATGAATCTATAACTGATGAATTTAAAACAAATTTGAAAAAAGAATTATTAAATGATACATATCCCGTAGGAAGTATATATATGTCAACAGAAGATGATACAGTAGAAAAAGTCCAAAATAAATGCTGGTAGTGTATCAAGTTCATTTAAGGGAAGTTCAGTTACAACATCATCAGTTGATACAAATCATACTCATACATTTAGTGGAACAACTGATCAACCAAATCAAGGAGAATTTTTAAAATATTATGGCGGTAATCGAAGCTACGAAATTACAACAACTTGGCCTGGTGCTCATAATGGGTCTTATGGATCAGTAGGTCATACTCATACATTTTCGGGAACAACAGATACTATGAATACAAATTGGGTTCATTCTCACACAGTAACAGCAAAAGGAAGCGTATCAAGCTCTTTTACAGGAACTGCTGGAGCAACTGGATCAACTGGAAAAGGGACATCATTTAGTGTTCAAAATCCATATATTTCAGTTTATATGTATAAAAGAACAGCATAAGTTAATCTTATGTTTCTTTTTTTTGAAAATTTAACAAAAACTATTATTTTTTTGATATAATGAATTAGGTGATTATTTATGGCAAAAACAAGAAGTGAATTAAGAGAAAAATGTATGATTATTTTATATCAATTTGATGTTATGAATAGTGGTAAAACAAATACATCAATTGAAGATATTATTAAAGATAATATAGATGTAGAAAATGAATTTTTAAATAATATTGTTTATGGAGTAATTGAAAAAGAAGAAGAATTAAATAATTTAGCAAATAAGTATATGACTGACTGGACTATTGATAGAATTGATAAAACAGGTGCTGCTATTTTAAGAATAGGAATTTATGAATTAAAATATACAGATACTCCAGAAATTGTTGTTATTAATGAAGCTATAGAACTTGCAAAAAAATATTGTGATGAAAATATTAAAAATATGATTAATGCTGTATTAGATAAAATTAATAAGGAATAATAATGTTTGAAATAGATTTAACAAAATACCTAAAAAGAGGATATAAATTTGATAAAGTAAATGATATTAAAATAAATGGTAAAAATTATATTTTCAAATTATTACCAAGAGATGAGTCATATAATCATAATTTTGACCATTTTTATAATGATTTAATTATTAATGAAATCTGCAAAAAAATTGGGATAGATTGTTGTAATATATATTTAGCAAAATATAAAAAAAGATATGGAACTTTAGTAGAAAATTATAAAACTATTGGTAATGCTAAATATATTAATGGTGCAGCTATTTTAAGAGAATACTTTGACTATTTAGAAAGAAATCATTTAATAAGTGAGTGTTTGGATGAACCTTCAAATTATCCTTTGAATGATAATTATAGAGAATTTATTATTAAAAAAATGAATAATTTAGAAACAATATGGGATGCACTAAGTTATCATTATAGAAACCTTCCTGATTCTAAAAGAAATGAAGTCGTAGAAAAAATAATGGATGAGTTAACAACAAGGTATTCCTTAGATTACTTGGTATTGCAATCAGATCGTAATGCTCGCAATTGGGAAATAATAGAAACCAAAGATGATGCTTATTTAACTCCTTTATTTGATAATGAACTTAGTTTTTGGTTTGAATTTTATGCCCCAGAATTAAAAGCGGATATTAATAATAAATTAAAATTTAGTAGTGAGTTAGAAAAATATTTAAGTTTTTCTTCAGAATATTTTAAAGAGAAATTTATACAATTATATAATATTTTAACACCAGAATTTTTAGAAAATACTATAAAGCAACTGGAAATGAAAAATGATTTTGCTTTTCCAGTAATGTATAAAAAAGAATTATTGGAAAATTACAATAAGTATTATAATAATGTAGCAAATATTTTTAATAAAATTGAAAATAAGAGGTGATTTTATGCAAGATAAATATGTAACTATTTCTAGAATTAATAATTATTTAAAAGCATATTTTGATAATAATCCTCATTTACAGCATGTTTATTTAAAAGGAGAAATATCTAATTTTAAAAATCATTCAAGGGGACATTTATATTTTACATTAAAGGATGAGCAATCAAGACTTTCAGCTGTTATGTTTCAAACTAATGCCTTAAAACTTAATTTTGAACCGGAAGATGGAATGAATGTTTTAGTTGAGGGTAGAATTTCTTGCTATCCAGCACAAGGTTCATACCAAATATATGTCGAAAAAATGGAAGTTGATGGTGTTGGAAATTTATATATTGAATTTGAAAAATTAAAGAAAAAATTAGCTGCAGAAGGATTGTTTGATCCGAAGTTTAAAAAACAAATTCCTAAATATCCGACAAGAATTGGTGTTATTACAGCCCCAACTGGAGCAGCAATTAAAGATATTTTAAGTACTATTAAAAGAAGATATCCAATTTGTGAAACAATTTTATTTCCTTGTCTTGTTCAAGGAAAAAGTGCAGCACCTGATATAGTAAAACAAATAAAGACAGCACAAGATTATGATTTAGATGTTATTATTTGTGGTCGAGGTGGTGGATCCATCGAAGATTTGTGGGCTTTTAATGAAGAAATTGTAGCACGTGCAATATTTGAAAGTAAAATACCAATAATTAGTGCAGTTGGACATGAAATAGATTTTACAATAGCAGATTTTGTTTCAGATTTAAGAGCACCAACCCCAACCGGAGCTGCTGAAATGGCAGTGCCAACAATTAGTGATGTAAAATTCATGATTAATCAATTAACTTTAAGATCTAATAAATGTATGAATAATATAATAGAGATAAAGAGAAACAAATTAAATGCTATAAAAGATTCATTTATATTAAAAAATCCTTTATCAATCTATGAAATAAAAGAACAAAAATTAGATATGCTTATTGATAATTTAAATAAAAATATAAAAAATATTCTTGTTAATAAAAATCATGAATTAGTGTTACTTGCTAATACATTAAAATTGGTTAATCCTTTAAATATTTTAGATAGAGGTTATAGTGTAGTAAAAAAAGATAATAAAGTAATTAAAGATATTAAAGATATAAATAAAGAAGATAATATTGACATAAGAATTAAAAATGGTAATATAAAAGCAAAAGTTTTGGAGGTAAATAATGGCTAAAGAAGAAAAAACATTTGAAGAATCATTAAATGAATTAGAAACTATAGTAAAAAAATTAGAAAATGGTAATGGCAATTTGGATGAATCTATTAAAGAATATACAAAAGCAATGGAACTTGCTAGTAATTGTAGTAAAAAGTTAGACGAAGCTACAGCTTCAGTAAATAAGATTTTAAAAGAAAATGGTTCTTTAGAAGATTTTAATATAGAGGAATAGGTGAAGATATGAAAGATCAATTAAAAGATATAACAAGTCGTGATGTAGATTTTGCTAAATGGTATACAGACGTTGTAAAAAAAGCTGATTTAGTAGATTATTCTGGCGTTAAAGGTAGTATGATAATAAGACCTTATGGATATGCAATATGGGAAAAAATGGTAGCTGTTCTTGATAAAATGTTTAAAGAAACAGGACATGAAAATGTTCAGATGCCTATGTTTATCCCAGAATCATTATTAAATATTGAAAAAGAACATGTAGAGGGTTTTGCACCTGAAGTTGCATGGGTTACACATGGTGGCAATGAAAAATTAGACGAAAGAATGTGTGTTCGTCCAACTAGTGAAACACTATTTTGTGAACATTATAAAAAAATAATAAAAAGTTATCGTGACTTACCTAAATTATATAATCAATGGTGTACTATTGTTAGATGGGAAAAAACTACTAGACCTTTTTTAAGAAGTAGGGAAATTTTATGGCAAGAAGGTCATACTATGCATGCAACTAAAGAAGAAGCTTTAAATGAAACAATAAAAATGTTTAAAATCTATGAAAAATTTCAAAAAGAGTATTTAGCACTTCCTGTAATTACTGGTCGCAAAACAGAAAAAGAAAAATTTGCTGGTGCTGAGGAAACTTATACAATTGAAGCAATGATGTATGATGGAGTTGCCTTACAAAATGGAACTAGTCATTATTTTGGAACTCATTTTGCAGAAGCTTTTGGAATACAATTTTTGGATAAAGATAATAAACTTAAAACTCCTTATCAAACAAGTTGGGGATGTACAACTCGTATGATTGGTGGAATTATAATGACTCATAGTGATGATCGTGGAATTGTGCTACCACCAAAAATAGCTCCTGTTGATGTTATTGTTGTACCAATTGGAAATAACGACGAAGTATGTAAATATATTGATATAGTTACAAATAATCTAAAAGAAGCTGGTGTAACTTACAAAGTGGATAATACTGATAAAACTCCAGGTTTTAAATTCGCCGAAGCTGAAGTTAAAGGATATCCAATACGTATTGAAATTGGTAAAAGGGATTTAGAAAATAAAAAAATCACTTTTGTTAGAAGAGATACTCTAGAAAAAATTGAATTTAATATTGAAAATATTAAAGATATTGCTAATAATATTAAAAAACTTTTAGACACTATTCAAAATGATATGTATAATAGGGCTTTAAATAGAAGAAATTCTATGTTATATGAAGCAAATACCATGGATGAATTTATAGAAATAGCTAATAATAAACCAGGATTTATAAAGATTAATTGGTGTGGTAATACTGATTGTGAAAATAAAATTAAAGAAACTACTGGGCTTAAATCTAGATGTATTATTGAGGAAGAAAAAGCAGATGGTAATTGCCCAGTTTGTGGAAAAGAAGGAAAATATAAAGTTTATTTTGGTAAACAATATTAAAAATTTCATATAATTAAATAGATAATGAAAGGAATTTAAATGATGAAAACAGATATGTTTGTTGATTACATTCTTAAAAATTTAAATTTTTTAGGTCTAGATGAAAATATTAATTGTCATAAAATAGAAGAAATTTTAGGATATTATTTAGAGAAAGATATTAGCTTTTTTACAAGAGAATATAATTTAGAAGATAGTAAAATTGAAGTTGATAAAGTTAATGGAAAAGATTGTAATAAGATAATAGCATATTTTATAGATAAAGCAATTATAATAAAAAAGTGTAATAATTCACTGGTAATAATAGAAAATGAAACAAATATACCATTGTTTATTATAGAATTTACACTAAATGGTATAAAAAATTATATACTTGGTCAAGAAATTGATGTATTAAGTTTAAATAAAGAAAATTTTGAATATCAAAAATATTTAAATGAAAATGATATATTTATTAAAGTTAAAGATGTTATTTTAGAACCTTTAGGAATAAGAGATAATGAAGTTGAATATTATAATCTACATCTTAAAAATGATTGTAAAGATCAAAGTATTTTATTAAAAATATTTGAAGGATTAAAAAATAACAGTTTAGTTACAATTGCCAAAGATGATAAAATAAAAGCGATTTTACAGTCTTTTGACAAAAGTAATGATTTAACTAGAAAAAGAACATTAAAATAATTATTGCCAATTTTTAGTCAATTATTTATTCGTTTTAAAGCCATAATAATAGTAGGTGATATTATGAATAAATTAAGAAAAAAATTGGCTCTTTTTTTAGCTTTATTAATTTTACCTATTAATGTTTTAGCGTATCCTAGTAAGGTAGTATTAGGTGGTCAAAATATTGGTATTAATATTTCTAATGATGGTGTTATAGTAATTGGATTTTATAAACTTAATGGTTATTTTAATAAAGGAAGTAATGAAATAAAAGTCGGAGATACAATAACTAAAGTTAATGATACTAAAATATCTTCAATCAAGGAATTGACTAGTGAAATTGAAAAAAATATTAAAGATAACAAAGTTACATTAACTTTAATAAGAAATAATAAAGAATATACTACTGTTTTAAATTTATTAAAAGAAAATAATGTTTATAAAACGGGACTTTATGTAAAAGATACAATAAAAGGAATTGGAACGATATCTTTTATTAATGCCGAAAATCAATCTTATGGTAGTTTGGGTCATGAAGTTTTAGAAAGTAATTCTAACAAAAAAATAGAAGTAAAAACGGGTTACATTTTTGAAAGTTCTATAACTGGTATTGATAAATCATTTAATGGATCTCCTGGCGAAAAAAATGCTAAATTTAATTCAAGTAATGTACTCGGTACAATAGAGAAAAATACTATTTATGGAATCTATGGTAAATATAATGAACCAATAGATACTAGTAATTTAATTGAAGTAGCAAATAAGGATGAAGTAAAAGTTGGTAAAGCTTATATATACACTGTTTTAAAAGATAAAACAGTCGATAAATTTGAAATAAATATAACTAATATTAATGAATATAATAAAATAAAAAATATAAGTTTTGAAATTACTGATGAAAGACTTTTAAATGAAACTGGTGGTATAGTTCAAGGTATGTCAGGTAGCCCAATCGTCCAAAATGATAAATTATGTGGAGCAGTCACTCATGTTATTATTGATAATGTAAAAACAGGATATGGATTATTTATAACGACAATGCTTGAAGAAAGTGAAAGATAATTAATACACAACAAAATGTGTATTTTTTTTATAAAAAAACTTACGAAAAAATTTTTATTGTGCTATAATGAACAAGCTTTGTAAATTAAGTTAGAAAAGGTGAGAAAATGAAAAGTATTAATTTAGCAAAAGATGATATTAATAAATTATTATTAACTTTTTCAATACCATGTGTTATTAGTATGTTAATAAATTCAATTTATAATATTGTTGATCAAATTTTTATTGGTAAAGGGGTTGGAACACTTGGAAATGCTGCAACTAATGTAATATTTCCTTTGATTATTATTTTTAATGCGTTATCTGGACTGATAGGTAATGGCGCAGCAGCAAATTTATCACTTAAATTAGGTGAAAATGATAAAAAAAGTGCATCTAAATGTGTTGGGCAAGCTATTAGTTTAACTTTTATTATTGCAATAATAGTAAGTCTTATTTCTTATATTTTTATACCTAAATTAGTTTATCTATTTGGATGTACAGAAAATGTTTATAATTACGCTTTAGATTATGGAAAAATAATTATTTTAGGTGCTCCTTTTATGATAATTTATTCTTCTTTAGCAAGTATTATAAGAGCTGATGGTTCACCAAAATATTCTATGATAATGCTTGTAATAGGTGCGGTTATTAATATTATTTTGGATCCAATATTTATCTTTAAATTCGATATGGGTGTAAAAGGTGGAGCTATTGCAACTGTTATTGGCCAAGTAGTATCATTTATTATAGCAATACTTTATATAAGAAAAATTAAATCTGTAAAATTAACAAAAGAAGACTTTAAAATAGATAGAGAATCTTTTAGAATTTTATCACTAGGATTGTCTTCTTTTATAACCCAAGCAACAATATTAGTATTATTTGTATTTATGAATAATGTAATGACAAAACTTGGAGCAAGTACTAAGTTTGGTGCCGATATACCTTTATCTGTTTATGGTGTAATTTCTAAAATAAATAGTCTATACATATCTACCGTTTTAGGAATTTCAATTGGTTCTCAACCAATAATTGGTTTTAATTATGGTGCTGGTAATGAAAATAGGGTAAAAGAAGTAATAAGAAAAGTACTTATTATTAATTTTACAATAGGAATTATTTTTAATTTATTATTTTTCTTCTTTCCAAGAGAAATAGCAGGTATTTTTATATCAAAAAGTGATGCTTCTTATAATTTGTTTATGGAATTTGCAGTATTGATGTGTCATAGTTTTTTACTTGTAATTGCACTTAATGCATTAGAAATGACAACTAGTATAGTTATTCAATCACTTGGACATGTAGTAAAATCAACAGCAGTTACTTTTATTCGTCAAATAATTTTATTAATACCAATATCATTAATATTTGCTTTTATTTTTAATAAGGGAATTTATGGTGTTTTATATGCTGGATGTGTAGCTGATATTTTGTGCTTTATAATAACAATTTTTATTTTAAAATCAGAATATCAAAGATTAGGCAATAAAAATAATACAGAAATTGAAGAAACAAAAATAGAATATTCTAAAAATTCTAACAAACATATAGTTATAACTATATCAAGAGAATATGGCTCAGGAGGAAGATTTGTTGGACAAATTTTAGCAGAGCAATTAGATATACCATTTTATGACAAAGAAATAATTTCACTTGCAGCTAAAGAATCTGGTTTATCTGCAAGTTATGTAAAAAATGTAGATGAAACAAAAAGATCTGCAAATTATGCAAACAATAATGATGATAGAATATTTATAGCTGAAAAAAAAGTAATTCAAGAAGTGGCAAAAAAATCTTCTTGTGTAATAGTAGGAAGATGTGCTGATTATATATTAAAAAATAATAAAAATACAATAAAAATATTTTTATATAGTGATGATGAATCTAAAGTAAATAGGGCAGTTAAATATTATGGCTTAGATAAAAATAAAGCTTTAAATAAAATTAAGAAAATAAATAAAGAAAGAGCTAAGCATTATAAATTTTATACTAATAGAGAATGGATGAATCTTTCTAATTATGATTTTTTATTTAATGTTGATAAATATGGTATAAATAAAACAGTCGAAAATATAATTAATATTATAAATTCAAGGTAAAACTTGAATTTTTTAAACTTTATTTGCATCTAAAATTATGTTAGAATTATTAATAGAAAAGAGTTGATAATATGGATAAATTTAAAGAAATAATTCCTTATATCGTTATTTTAATAGTTGTAATTTTAATAAGAAGTTTTATTGTAACTCCAGTTAGAGTTAATGGGCCTTCAATGGATAAGACCTTAAAAGATAAAGAGATAATGGTTTTAAATAAACTTGCTTCTATAAAAAGAGGAGATATAGTTGTTGTTGATATCGGTAGTGAAAAAGTAATTAAAAGGATAATTGGACTTCCAGGAGATTCAATTTATTGCCAAGATGGTAATTTGTATGTAAATGATAAATTATATAAAGAAAATTATACCTCTTCAGATACTAATGATTTTACAAAAGAGTATTTAAAAGATGATGAATATTTTGTGATGGGTGATAATAGATCAGTTTCAATGGATAGTAGGACATTTGGTCCAGTAAGTAAAAAGCAAATATTAGGTGTTTCTAATTTCGTTTTATTTCCGTTTAATAGGTTTGGAAAAGTAAAATAATTAAATAAAAAAGCAAAAAACCAAATTAACTAAGATTGTCATAAATTGGCAATTTTTTTACTTGCAACATTGCGAACAAATGTATTATAATTAATTTGGAAGTGATTTTATGAATATAAAGGAGAAACTAAAAATATTAGCGAATAGTGCTAAGTATGATGCTTCATGTTCTTCTAGTGGAAGTAAAAGAGATAGAGGTGGTGTTGGAAATACCAATATTTCAGGAATATGCCATTCTTTTGCTAGTGATGGAAGATGTATTTCCCTTTTAAAAATTCTTTTAACAAATGCATGTATTTTTGATTGTAAATATTGTCCAAATAGAAAAAGTAATAATATAAAACGAGCAATTTTTACGAAAGAAGAAATTTGTGAATTGACAATGAATTTTTATAAAAGGAATTATATTGAAGGGTTATTCTTGTCATCAGGGATAATCAAAAATCCAGATTATACAACTAATCTTTTGATTGAGGCAATAACAGATCTTCGAAGAAAATATAAATTTAATGGATATATTCATGTTAAAGCAATTCCTGGAACTAGTGAAATACTTTTAAAAAAACTTGGGGCATTAGTAGATAGGATGAGTGCTAATATTGAACTACCTACTCAAAATGGTTTAAAACTATTGGCACCAAATAAAGATGAAAATAAGGTTACAAAAATTATGTCTTATGTTAAAAAAAATCATAGTAAAGCATATGTGCCAGCAGGTCAAAGTACTCAAATGATTATCGGAGCTACTAAAGAAACAGATTTAGATATTTTAAATAAAAGTGATAAAATGTATAAAGTTTATAATTTAAAAAGAGTATTTTATTCTGCTTATGTTCCCGTAAATAAAGATAATTTACTTCCAACACTTGCTTCTCCTCCTCTTAAAAGAGAGAACAGGTTATACCAAGTTGATTGGTTGCTACGTTTTTACAAATTCAAAATAAATGATTTAGTTGACGAAAAAAATCCTAATCTTAATCTTTTAATAGATCCTAAAATTACATGGGCATTAAGAAATTTAGAAAAATTTCCAAAAGAAATAAATACATGTAGTTTTGATGAATTATTACAAATCCCTGGAGTAGGAGTAAAAGGTGCTAAAAAAATATATAGTTCAAGAAAATATTTTAAAATTACTTTTAAAGACTTAAAAAATATGAATATAGTTTTAAAAAGAGCTAAATATTTTATTTTATGTAATGGAAAATATTATACTTCCGAAGCAATGTTTAAAAAGGAAATAATAGAAAAATGTTTAATGTTAGAAGACTTAAAAGAAAAAAGACAAAATATAAAACAGTTGTGTTTATTTAATGATTAAAGATAACAAAATATATTTATATAATAATAATTTTGTAAGTTTTCTTTACTTATGCATTTTATTAATTAAAAATAAAATTATTCCTAGAAATATAAAAGAAATAGATTACGCTCCAGGTTTATTTGACGAAACTTGCTTATTAGATTTAATTGAAGATTATAAAATAATTGATTATTTAATAAAAAATATTGGTAATAATAATTTTAATGTAGTATTTAAAGTCTTTTTGTCTAATAAAGAGGATAAAGAAATCTTAATTTATAAATTTATTCTTTATTCACTAAAATATAAAGAAAAAACAATCTATATGAAAAATATTAAAGAAATTTTAGAATGTATTAAAATAAGTAAATATGTAGTCAGTGAAAACCATAAATTTAAGGGCTTTACACGATTTAAAAAATATGATAATGAAATTTATTATGCCGAAATAAATCCAACTAACAATATTTTATATTTACTATCTCTTCATTTTAAAAAAAGATTGAATACTGATTATTGGATTATTAAAGATGTAAATAGAAAAATATATAGTATTTTTGATAAAAAGAATTTCTATATAATAAATGAAGAAAATTTTAAAATCAAAAATTTTAAATTGAGTGAAGAAGAAAGTAATTTTGAAAATTTATGGAAAGAATTTTATAAAACAATTGGAATAACCGAGAGAAAAAACGATAGGTGTAGAATGAATTTTATGCCGAAAAAGTATTGGAAATATATTTTAGAAATGAGTGATGAGGTATGAAAAAAATCGTATCAAGTAAGAATTTGGATAAAATAATAATTGAAGCAGTAAATTTAATTTGTAATCCTGTAGAATCTTCAATAGGTCCAAAGGGAACAAATTCGATTATTGCCTCAACAGATCTACCAACGTTTATAACAAATGATGGTGTAACAATTGCAAGAAATGTAGAAAGTGATGATTTATGTATCAATGCTATATTGGAAATACTTAAAGAGTCTTCAATAAAAACTGATGAACTAGTGGGAGATGGGACGACTACTTCTTTAGTTTTAGTAAAATCTATTATAGAAGAATCCTATAAATTAATAAATAATGGAATATCTAAATATGAAATAAATAATGAATTAATAAAAGAAAGAAATGAAATAGTTAAGTATTTAAAAAATATTTCTCATAAACCATCAGAAAAAGAAAAAAGAAGTATTGCTATTACTTCATCAGGAAAAAGAGAATATGGAGAAATTATTTATGAAGTTGCTACTAAAATAAAAAATAAAAATGGGATAAAAATAACTACTGGTACCAAAGAAAGTACAAAAGTCATATATTTTAAAGGTTATGAAATAGATACTATAATTGCTAGTGATTACTTTTTTAAAGATAGTAATTTGATAGAGTTAAAAAATCCTTACATTTTAGTAACTAATAATAAAATAGAAGATTTAGAAATTATAAGTGATATTATTAATGAGTGCCTTGATAGAAAAAAAGATTTAGTAATCTTAGCAGATGATTATGATGAAAATTTAATTAATAATGTATTAGCCATAAACTATGATAATGATTTAAATATTTATTTGTTAAAAAATCCTGAATATGGAATTAGAAAGTTTTTAATATCTCAGGATATAGCAAATATAAGTGGTGCTAAAATATTTAAAGAAGATTATTATTTTGGAGTTTTAAAAGAAATTAAAATTAATAAAGAAAAAACTACTATGTGTTTTGATATTAATGCTAAAGATTATGTAAATAAAATTAATTTAGCGATTAATGATTTAAATGATGAGTTTGATATTGAATTTTATCAAAGAAGAAAATCAATGTTAGAAAATGGCCTTGCTTTAATAGAAGTTGGTGGTAAAACTAATACGGAAATACGAGAAACTAAAATGCATTTTGATGATGCAATTAATGCTATTTTTTCACTTGATGATGGAGTATCTTTAGGTGGTGGCATTTCATACTTAGAAGTAGCAGAAAAATTAAATGGAAAATTTATATTAAAAAATATATTAGAAAAACCATTTAAAAAAATAATTGATAATGCTACGCTTGATTATACTGAGATAAAAGATGAAATAGTAAAAAGCAATTATAAAAAAGTATATAATCTTATCACTGATAAGTTTGAAAATATTGATGACACTACTGTTTTAGATTCTACAAAAGTATTAATATCTTCTTTAAATAGTGCTATTTCTATTGCAAGTTTACTACTTACAACAAACAGTTTAATAATAAATGAAAAAGTAAAAAATATAGACTTGAATCATGAATTTAATATTTAAAAATAAATAGATATGATATTATTAATATAGTTTATAAAAGTGAGTTGAAAAAAATGAACAATGTTAAAAATTTATTTAATATTTTATTGAGTGATAATCCTAGTGAGTTAATAAAATATCATGAAAAAGAAATTTTTCTATTAATTCCAGAATTAGAAAAATCTAAGGGATTTAATCAAAATAACGAATGGCACATTTATGATGTTTATGAACATATTCTTCATGTAATCGATGGTGTTCCTAATAATTTAGCTTTAAGACTTGCAGCTTTATTTCATGATATAGGTAAACCTTATGTTTACAAAGAAGATGAAAATAAAATTGGTCATTTTTATAATCATTGGAATAAATCAAATGAAATATTTCTAAAGTTCTGTAATAAGTTTAATATTCCTGATGATTTAAAAAATAAAGTATCTAAATTAATAGTTTATCATGATTTAAATTTTAGCAAATTAGAACAAAATGAGCTCCAAAAAGTATTAAAATTATTTTCAAAAGAAGACATAAAATTATTATTTGAATTAAAAAAGAGTGATTTACATGCTCAAGCAAATAAATATCATTATTTAATCAGTGAATATGAAATTCAAGAGAAAAATTTACTATTATTAAAATAAGATACAGAATGTCTTATAAATGAATAATAAAATTATTAAACAATTATAAAAAAGAAAAAATTTAATTTTTAATAATTAGTATTTAGGTAGATTTAAAATCTATCTTTTTTATGACAATCTAAATAAAGTCAAGTATTATTTTAACTTTAATTTTTATGAATTATTGCATGACAAAAAGACCTACAAAGGTAGATTTT
>CADBMU010000094.1 GCA_902795845.1 uncultured Erysipelotrichaceae bacterium | reverse complement strand
CCTTTTATTATTTTATCATTAATATCAGGAAATACTTCAGTAATCTCTTTTTTATTAACATCTTCTATATCTTTTAATACAACAGAATCTATATTTTTTTCTTCTTTAATTTTAACATCATCATTTACGTCTAAGAAGATATTTAAAGCATTCATTTTTAAAGCTAAAGTTTTTTTCTTAATTTGTTTCATAACGCTTTTAATCTTAAACATGTCCATTTTATATTGCTCTTCATTATGAATATAATTTGAATTAATTCTTATTATTCTATAAGGTCCTTCATCATTTTCTAGCCAAACTTCATCTTTAACTCCTCTTACAACAATCGGAGTATAATTTTTTTCAGTTATAAAATAATGAATTAATCTCATTACTATATCATCTTTTTTTTGAATAACTACTTCACTCATTATTATTCCTCCGCTAATAATTATACTATACTTTTAATTTTTTTTCTACTCTGTTCTAAGAGCCTCAACAGCTTCTTTTTTACTAGCTATTTTAGCAGGAATATATCCACCAATCAAAGTTAATGTAATTGAAATTAATATTAAAATAATAGCATGAATTGGGTTTAAAGATGCAACTTTATCCAATTTAGTTAAATTTTTAATTATAATATTTATTGGAATACATAAAAGCTCTGTTATTAATATACCCATAATTCCAGAAGAACAACCAATAATAAATGTTTCAGCATTAAATACGCGCGTAATGTCTTTTTTTCTAGCTCCAAGAGCCTTTAAAATACCAATTTCCTTGGTTCTTTCTAAAACACTTATATAAATAATTATTCCAATCATTATTGATGATACTATTAAACTTACAGCTGAGAATGCGACTAATACAATAGTTATTCCATTCATAATGCCACCAGATAGGGATGAAATCATTTCCGCATAATCAGTAAATAAAATTTTATCTTCTTCTTTTTTATCTTTATTATAATTTTCCAAGTATTTTAAAATTTTATCCTTGGCATCAAAATCCTTAGGATATATAGAAATAGCATAAGGATTTGAAGAAGCACCTAGTAATGCCAAAGTATCATTTATAGAATTAGTTTCATTAAATATCTCACCATTAACTAAACTATAATTTATACTTTTTTGTTTTTTAACTATATCTGAATTATCATTATTAGTCATTATAGTAGTCATTAATTTTTCCTTATAGATAAGTCCTGTTCCACTTAATTCCCCAAAGTCATTATCTTCTTTACCACGAATTATTCCAGTTATTTTTAAAGTAATATTATCATCATTTTTATATAACTTTTCTAAGTCATTATTTTTCATATAATTACCATTAGTATTTATATAATAATCATTATTTAAAATTACTTTAAATTCTTTATTTAGAATATCATTAAATGATACTTTTTCTTTTTCTGTATACCCTAATGCTTTAAGTGTCTCTAAATTTAAATTATTATTTGCATCAATAAGTAAAACTAATTCATTATACTCTTTACTCATTTTTCCTGCGATTACTTCAAAATTATCAGTTATTATACTATCTTCTTTTCCAGAGGTATTTTCTGGTAATGGGAATAATAATTCTGATGGAAAAATAGATATTTTATCATTATTTTTATATAAAATATTTAAGTTTGTTGTTCTATTATAAACAAGACCACCAATTAAATTGTTATCTATATTTTTTATATAATTAATATAGTCCTCTGTGATTTTATTTTCGTGCACTAAATTACCATTAATTACAAGTGGATAAACATTTTTTTCATCACTATATTTTTTAGTGTTAATAGGAATATCTTTATTATTATCATTAGTATTTGAAATAGACACTTCTTTACTTATATTAATTGGCATTTGTGATAAAGTATTCTTTTCAAATTCATCAATTTTATTTTGGAAACCATTAGATAAAGCTAGTACTAATGCTATACCAATAATTCCAATTGAAGATGCAAAAGCAGTTAAAATGGTTCTGCCTTTTTTTGTTTTTATATTATTAAAAGATAAATTTAATGCTGTTTTAAATTTCATTTTTGTTTTTTTAATATTTAAAATATCGTTATTTTTTTCACTATCTTTAATAGGATTTGAATCACTTATTAAATTTCCATCTTTAAATTCAATTATTCTTGTTGCATACTCTTTAGCTAGTTCTGGATTATGAGTAACCATTATTACTAGTTTATCTTTAGCTATTTCTTTTATTAATTCCATAATCTGAACACTAGTCTTACTATCAAGAGCCCCAGTGGGTTCGTCAGCAAGTATTATTTTTGGATCATTTGCAAGAGCTCTTGCAATTGCTACTCTTTGCATTTGACCGCCAGATAATTGGTTAGGTTTTTTGTTGATATGATCTTTTAAACCGACTTTTTCAAGTAATTCTAAAGCTTTCTTACGTCTTTTCTTACTTTTTACGCCACTTAAAGTTAAACCCATTTCAACATTTTGTAAAATATTTATATGACTTATAAGATTATAATTTTGAAAAATAAATCCAATACAATTATTTCTATAAGCATCCCAATCTTTATTTTTATATTTTTTAGTTGATTTATTATTAATAATTAAATCTCCATCATCATATTTATCAAGACCACCAATTATATTTAATAATGTAGTTTTACCACTTCCACTTGGTCCTAAAATTGCAACAAATTCACTTTCTCTAAATTCTAAATTAATATTTTTTAAGGCATTTTGTACAAAATCACCAGTTTTATAACTCTTACTAATATTTTTAATTTTTAACATAAAATCACCAT
>CADBMU010000093.1 GCA_902795845.1 uncultured Erysipelotrichaceae bacterium | reverse complement strand
TTAGCTTCTCCACTAATATTAGAATTTGTTTCTCTGGCATCATCATATCCCATCCATACAAGCATTAAAGCTTTTTTATTGTAACCAACTGCCCAATAATCAGTTTTAGTTGTACCGGTTTTTAAAGCATATTTATGATTTAATTTATTAGCAATAGATAATCCAGTAGGGACAGTATAGTCTTTAAAACTTGCATTAGTTGTATTAGTTAATAGTTCATTTAAAATATATAAATTATTTTGATTTAAAACAAGTTTTTCTTTATTCTTATGTTCATATAATACATTCCCATTTAAATCTTCAACTTTTTCTATAAAATATAAATCTTTTTTATAACCATTACTGGCTAGAGTTGTATAGCCAGTAGCAAAATCAAGCATATTTAACTCGCTAGTACCTAAAGCAAGAGAAGGATTTTCTTTTAAATTAGCTTTTATACCACAGGTATTTGCAGTCTTAATTAAAGTATCTTCCCCTAAAAATAAATGAGTTTTAACAGCATAAATATTATCTGAATAAGCAATAGCAGCAGCCATAGAAATTTCTTTATGAGCATAGGTATTATTATAATTAGAAGGAGAATATTTAGGACTATTTTCAAAGTTAAAAGTAGTTTCTTCACTTAAAAATGTTGATGCTGAAGTAAATCCATTTTCTAAAGCAGCATAGTATAAAAATGGTTTCATAGTAGAACCTACCTGTCTTTTAGAAGATATAGCTCTATTGTACTGACTTTTACTATAATTAGTACCACCAACTAAAGAGATAACTTTACCATTTTCAGGATTTACTATAACACTTGCTATTTGCATATCTTCATCAGAAACATAATTTTTAATATTGTTTTCTAAATCAGTTTGAGTTTCCATATCTAAATTTGTATAAATTTTTAATCCACCACTTTTAATAAGTGATGTTGGAATGCTGTTAATATTTTTTAGTTCATTATAAACTGCATCTTCATAATACATAACCATATTAGAATTAGTATTATTTTTTTGACCATAAATTTCAATGGAATTTTTAAATAAATTATCATAAGTATTTTTATCAATATATTTATTATCATACATAGTTTTAGCAACAACTTTAGCTCTTTTTATACAATTTTCATAACTTGATATTGGATTAAAATTACTAGGGTTTTTAGGAATTCCAGCAAGCATTATAGCTTCTTCTAAAGTTAAATCTTTTGGATCTTTATTAAAATAAAATTTACTTGCTTTTTTTATTCCATAATTTCCTTGGCCATAGTTAATAGTATTTAAATATCCTTCTAAAATATAATTCTTATCATAATGGACTTCTAATTCTAGAGTTAAAAAAGCTTCTTCAATTTTTCTAGACCAAGTCTTATCAAAATCTAAATACATATTTTTTATATATTGTTGTGATATAGTTGAAGCACCTTGGACAATGGCTTTATTTTTAATATTTAAGAGCATAGCTTTAACGATTCTTAAATAATCAAAACCTTTATGTTTATAGAAATTTTTATCTTCAACACTAATCATAGCATTCTTAAAATTATCAGGAATTTCTTTTAAAGAAATCCATTCAGCTCCAGAAGAACCAGTTTCAATTAAAGTATTTTTGTTATCATAAAGATATATTTTTCCAATGGAAGATATTTCTAGTGGTGGACTTAAATAAGCATAGGTATAAAGTCCAACTAAACATATAAAAAATGAAATTATTAAGAATAAATTAACTTTAAATATTTTTTTTAATATCTTCATGATCTTCCACCTATATTTAATATGTTTTAAAATCAAAAAAATATAAGTGCATAATTTAACTTGATATGTTATAATCTACATTGAAAAAGAGGTGCAATTATGTCTTTAATAAATATGAAGTTATCTAAAGACAATAATATATTTTATAATCTAGAGAATATAGAAGCTTTAGTTAATGAGAAAGTAATTGAATTTGAAATAGAAAACACAAAAAATGTTTATAATATTTCTGGTGAAGGCTGTATTTTTAAAAGAGAAAATGATGAATTTGAATTTGTTTTAGATACGATAAAAAAAGAAGCAACTTATCTTTTAAAAGAAACAAATACTTTATTGGATATAATTGTAGAAAAATGTGAATTTGAAGACTTTAAAGATAAAATAAGATTATCATACCAATTAGAATCAGATGATTGTCTTAATATTATTGAAATAGAAAAAGGTGAAAATAGCAATGAATTTTTTGAGTAAACAAGAGAGATTAATTAAACAAGTTATTAATGATTTAGGATACAATGTCAGTGAGGTTTCATTAATTCCATCATCACGTAAAGAATTTGGTGATTATCAATATAATGGAGTAATGAATATTGCTAAAGAATTACATCAAAATCCTCGTGAAATTGCTCTTTTAATAGTAGATAAGCTAAAAGAAAATAAAGATCTTGTTAATGTTAATGTACAAGGGCCAGGATTTATTAATATATCTTTTAGTAATGAGGCATTAATTTCTTATTTAAATGAAATGAATAAAAATATTAATATTAATTATGAATCAGATACAAAAAAAACAATATTTTTAGATTATGGTGGGGCAAATGTTGCTAAGACCTTACATGTAGGTCATTTAAGAAGTGCTAATATTGGTGAAGCTTTAAAAAGACTTGCTGAAGCTTTAGGAAATAAAACTATTAGTGATGTTCACCTTGGAGATTGGGGAAGACCCCTTGGATTAGTTATTTTAGAAATAAGTAAAAGGAAACCTAATTTATGTTATTTTGATGATAATTACACTGGTGATTATCCAGAAAAGTCACCAGTTACTAATGAAGATTTAATGGAAATATATCCAACTGCATCAATTAAAGCTAAAGAGGATGAAAAATATTTAGAAGAAGCAAGAATAGTAACAAAGAAATTACAAGAAGGACACAAGGGATATAATGAATTATGGAAACAAATTTTAAAAGTTTCTAGTGAAGATATAAAAAAAATATATACTAAGTTAAATACTACATTTGATTTGTGGGAAGGCGAAAGTGATTGTTATAAAGTGATTCCAGAAATGATGGAACACATAAATAAATTGAATGTTACTAAAGAAAGTGAAGGAGCTATTGTTATTGATGTAAAAAAAGATAGTGATGAAATAGAATATCCTCCTTTTATGTTAGTTAAAAGTAACGGTGGTGCTTCTTATCAAACAACAGATTTAGCAGCAATTTATGATCGTGTTAGAAGATTTCATCCTGATGAAATTTGGTATGTTGCAGATAATCGCCAATCACTTCATTTTGAAACAGTATTTAGAGCAGCTAAAAAAACAGAAATTTCTAAAAATGAAAATTTAGTGTTTGCTGGATTTGGAACGATGAATGGTAGTGATGGAAAACCATTTAAAACTCGTGATGGTGGTGTAATGTCTTTAAATAATTTAATCGAACTTGTTAAAATTGAAAGTGAGAAAAAATTATTACCAAACATCGTTGAAGATCGTGATAAGATAGCAGAAATGGTAGCTATAGCAGCAATAAAATATGCCGACTTAATAACTTTTAGAACTACTGATTATGTTTTCGATCCAGTTAAATTTAGTGACCTAAATGGAAAAACCGGACCATATCTTTTATATTCTACAATAAGAATGAAATCTTTATTAAATAACGCTAAAAAAGAAAATATTGCTTATAATGAAGTAGAAATTATTGATGAAAATACTAAAGAAATAGCATTGAATTTACTTAATATAAATAAAGTATTATTAAAATCATTTAATACAAAATCATTAAATGAAATAGCAGAACTATTATATAAAATAACAAATACATATAATAATTTTTATTCTAACGTAAGAATTTTAACTGAAAATGATGAAAAAGTTCGTTCCTCATGGTTAGCAATTACGGATATTGTTT
>CADBMU010000092.1 GCA_902795845.1 uncultured Erysipelotrichaceae bacterium | reverse complement strand
GGAGTTTGTTTAGATGAAAAATAGTAAAAAATATAAATGTTTTAAAAATAAATATGTCGACAGAAAATAAGCCTGTTGGCATTTTTTAAATTCTCTATATTGACAATACCCCCAGGGGGTATTATAATGAACCTGGTGAATTTAATGAATAAATGTGAAAATTGTACAAAAAGTACTCATAGAAATGATGATACAAAAAAAAGAATAAATAAAAGGTTAAAAACTATTGAAGGTCAAATAAGAGGAATAGAAAACATGATTGATAGTGATAGATATTGTAACGATATTTTAATACAATTGTTAGCTATTAATAAATCTATTAAAAGTGTTAGTAATGAAATTCTTAAAAATCATTTAGAAACTTGTGTAGTAAATGATATAAATAATGGTAATTTTGAAATTATTGATGAAATAATGGAACTTATAAAGAAACTAAATTAATGAAAACAATATATATAAAAATTTTAGGAATTCACTGTGATAATTGTAGAAACAAAATATCTTCTACTTTAATAAAGATAAAAAACATAAAAGATATTAAGTTTAATAAAAATATTGCAATTATAAAATACACTGGTGATTTAAATAAAGAACAAATAATTTCATCAATTAAAAAAATTGATTATTACACACAAGAAGATTATATTACTGATGATATTAATAAGTTAAAATCACCAGTAGTATTTAAGGAAATATTTTTAACATTAAGCATTATATTAATTTTTTTGACCATATATTTTAAATTAGGGTACAAAATACCTGTTATAAGTGAAAAGATATCATATCCGATGCTTTTTATAACAGGGCTTTTAACAAGTATTCATTGTATTGGAATGTGTGGCGCTATTAACTTATTTGCTACATTTAATAATAATGAAAAATATAATTTAAAAAAAACAATTGCATACAATCTAGGAAGATTAATCTCTTACTCTATCATTGGTGGATTAGTAGGTCTTTTAGGAAAAGTTTTAAGTATTAATAATAAAATTAATGGTTTAATTATTATTGTTGCTTCAATTGTAATGCTTTTTATGAGTTTGAAAATGCTTAATATAATTAATTTTAAAAATATAAAATTATTTAATTTAAATAAAAATTTTAAGCCTAAAAAGTTTTTTTTAATAGGGCTACTTAACGGTCTTATGCCTTGTGGGCCAATGCAAGCTATGCAAATATATGCTTTACAATCTGGAAGTTTTCTTAAAGGATTTCTATCTATGTTTTTATTTTGTTTAGGAACTATTCCATTAATGTTATTTATAGGTACATTTTCTAATTTCTTTAAAGGTAAAAAACGAATAATAATTAATAAAATATCAGCAATTTTAATAATGACTTTATCAATATTGATGTTTTTTAGAGGATTAAATACATATGGAGTTAATTTTAAAATTTTTGATTCTTATAAGAATTATACAAAATCTTCTTTAAAAAATGATTATCAAGAAATAGAGTTTGACTTAGATTATAATAATTATAAAGATATTGTTATATTAAGAAATATTCCAGTTAAAATGATAATCAATGTAAAAGAAGAATACTTGAATGGATGTAATAATGAAATTATTATTAATGAGTATAATATAAAAAAACACTTGGAAGCTGGTAAAAATGTTATTGAGTTTACTCCAACAAAAACTGGTGAATTTCAAATGAATTGTTGGATGAACATGATTGAAAATAAAATTAAAGTTATAGATGATGAAAATTATTTTAGAGAGGAATCTTAAAATGAAAAAAATAATATTAAGAATAGATGGAATGACTTGTAGTGCTTGCTCATCTGGATTAGAAAAATATTTAAAAAAACAAAAAGGTGTAAATGATGCTTTAGTAAATTTAGTAATGTCTTCAGCAAGTATAAGTTATGAAGATAATATTACTATAGATGATTTGAATAGATTTGTGAAAGAAGCTGGATTTAAGTCATTAGGAATCTATAATGAACAAGAAGAAAGTTACTCTAATAAAAATATTTATTTTATAATTAATGGATTACTAGCTTTACTAGTTTTATATATTTCAATGTCACACATGATTCATTTACCGGTAATACCATTTCTAAATATGATGGCCTATCCCATAAATTACTCAGTATGTTTATTTATATTTAGTTTATATTTTATATATTTTGGAAAAGATATAATTATTAGTGGCTTTAAAAATATTAGGTATAAATCACCTAATATGGATACATTAGTTACATTAGGTATTATTTCAAGTTTTTTGTTTAGTACATTTAATATGATAATGATATTAAAAGGAAATAAAGAGTATGTAGAAAATCTGTATTTTGAAAGTGTCAGTGTTATTCTCTATTTAATTAAATTTGGTAGATATATCGATGGTATTAGTAAAGAAAAAACTAAAGATGCAATAAAAGGTCTAGTAACTATTACTCCAAAAACAGCAATATTATTTAATAAAAATGAGAAAAAAACTGTATCTATTGATGAAGTAAAAAAAAGGTGATATATTAATTGCTAAACCAGGAAATAGATTTGCCGTTGATGGTACTGTTGTAAAAGGAATATCGCATGTGGATGAATCATTTATTAGTGGTGAATCGATACCTGTTAAAAAGAATGTTAATGATAAAGTTGTTGCAGGATCTGTAAATTTAGATGGTATTGTTTTGTGCAAAGCAGAAAATATAGGTAAAAACTCAACAATATCAGAAATTGTAAGATTAGTAGTTGAAGCTACGAATACAAAAGCCCCTATTGAAAGAATAGCTGATAAAGTAAGTGGTATATTTGTTCCAATTGTTATCATTTTAGCTATCATAACATTTGTTGTTCATTTGTTATTAGGATTTACATTTAATGAATCAATTGTATATTTTGTAACAGTACTTGTTTGTGCTTGCCCTTGTGCCTTAGGACTTGCAACACCTCTTGCAATAGTAGTAAGTGAAGGATTATGTGCAAAAAATGGAATACTAGTAAAGAAATCTGAAATTATGGAAAATGCAAATAAAATAGATGTAGTAGTATTTGACAAAACAGGAACATTAACATATGGTAACTTAAGGATTTCAAAAATAATAAATAGTTCTAACTATTCAAATAATACTTTAATAGAAATTGTATCTTCTTTAGAAGATAAATCTACACATCCTATTGCGAGTGCTTTTAAAAATTATGCTAGAGAAAACAATTTAAAACAATTAGAAGTTAATGAATTTAAGAATATTACAGGAATTGGATTAAGAGGTATTATTAATAAAAAAGAATATTTAGTAGGAAATAATAAGATATTTAAAAAATTTAAAATAGATAATGAATTTTTTAAGGAGGAACAAGAATTATCATCAAATGGTAATAGTATTGTTTATGTTGTAGAAAATAATAAGGTTATTGCACTTATTGGTGTCAAAGATATTATTAGAAATAATGCATTCTCTGTTATAAAAAAATTAAAGAAAATTAATAAAAGAGTTATTATGTTGACGGGGGATAATGAAATAACAGCTAATATAATTGCAAAAAGTATTGGTATAAAAGATGTAATTGCAAATGTATCGCCTAAGGATAAATCTAATAAGATTAAAGAATTAAAAGCTAAAGGTTTAAAAGTTATGATGATTGGCGATGGAATAAATGATGCTCCAAGTTTGTCACTTGCAGATATAGGAGTAAGTTTAAATTCTGCAATAGATATAGCAGCTGATTCGGCAGATGTTATCTTAATGAGAAATGATTTAAACTCAATATGTAAATTATTTGAAATAAGCAAAAAAACATTAAGTAATATAAAAGAAAATTTATTTTGGGCATTCTTTTACAATAGTTTAATGATCCCGATTGCTTGTGGATTATTAGAGTTTAAAAATATAATAATGAATCCAATGTTAGCAGGATTAGCTATGACATTAAGTAGTTTAACAGTAATTTTAAATGCTCTACGTTTAAAGAAAGGAATTTAATATGATTAAAGATAAGAAAATAAAATTACAATTAAATGGTATGATGTGTAAACATTGCCAAATGAAGGTTGAAAATGTTTTAAAAGAAATACAAGAAATAAAAAAATATAAAGTTAATTTAAAAAAACAAGAAGTTATTCTTAAAGCAGATCAATCACTTGATATAACTTCATTAAAAAGAAATCTTGAAGAACTTGATTATAAAGTTTTAAGTATAGAGGAGTTATAAATGTTAAAAAAAGTAGTCTGATTATTAAGTTTAGTGTTTATACTATTTTTTACTGGTTGTCAAACACAAGATAGTGTTAGAAAACCAGTTAATTTAAAAGAAATTACTGGTAATATAGAAAAAGCAAATATAAAAGATGATAAATTAATAATAGATAAAAATGATATAACTACTGAAATAACTTACATTGATTATGAATATGAAGGTGTAACAATTGGGTTATTTGCAGTAAGGGATTCAAATAATCAAGTTAAAGTTATGGTAAACACTTGTCAAAGTTGTGGTGGATCACCTTATGCTTATTTTGTTCAGGTAAATGATAAAATTCAATGTCAAAATTGTGGTAATTTATTTGAAATAGATAACTTAGATAATTTAGTTGAATCTGGATGCAATCCAATAGCAATATCTAATAAAGAAGAAAATGATCAAGAAATAAAAATAGATATTAAAGAACTTAACGAACTAAAGCCTAAATTTGAAAACTGGCAAGGCCCTAAAGCTTAATAGTTATTGTATATTCTTTTCTTTTTTAGTATAATTGTTTTAGGAGGATTAATATGAAAAAGAGAGTTTTATTTATTGCTTTATGTGGTATGTTTTTAGTTACTTTATCTGGATGTTCTAAGACTGAAACTAAAAAAGAAGATAGTAACAAAACTGAAGAAACTACAAAAAAAGAAGATAATAAAAAGTCTACAAAAGTTATTGAGTATATAAGTAAGCTTGATAACAATAGTACACTTGAAGACGTTAACAAACTAATTGGGTTTGATGGAGTTGTTGATAGTGACAATGACAAAAAATATGTTTGGGATGTAACAGAAACTTCTAGCTTAACAGCAACATTTTCAAATAAAGGTTATACAAGTATTGAAATTGATATTGAAGATGAACTATTAAAAAATGATAAAGTTGATTTTTCAAAATATGAAGAAATAAGTTCAGCTTTAAAAAATGGTGATACTGTAACTTATGATGATTTTAAAGAAAAAGTTGGTGGAGTAGATGGAACTCCTGTTACAAAAAGCTATATAAGTACATCTTATAAGTGGGTAAATAAAAAAGGTGGATATTTAAAAGCATCATTTAACAATAAAACTAAAAAATGTACTTTTGTATCTGGAAGAATTTAAAGACTTGTTGAAAAATAAGTCTTTTTTGCAATTTTATTGAGTTTATGGAGAGAGTTTTATGAAGAAAAAAAGAACTATTATAGTTGTAATAGCAATTGTTATTTGTATTACAATTGGAAGTTTAATATTTATTAGTCAAAAAAATAAGAAAAGTAATAAAAAAGTTGAAAAACAAATAAAAATAAAAAAAGAAATTATAGTTCCTGTTATGAGTGAACTTTTAAAAGTTGATGACTATTTTGATAAATTAGAAAATAGTAAATCAGCTAAAATTATTTATTATTTAGATGATTCAGAAGTAGAGTTTAAAGAAAAATATCAAGAAGTAGGGAAATACAAAGTAGTAATTAATTTTAATGGTAAAAATTATACAACGACTTTAAAAGTTGTGGATACTGAAGCTCCTGTTGTGGAGGTAAAAGAATTAGAAATTACTAAAGATAGTGAATATAATGCTAAAGATTTCATTGTATCTTGTAGTGATAACAATGAAAAAGAATGTTTAATATCTTTTAAAGAAGAAACTGCTTATAAAGATGTTGGAACATATGATATTACTATTGTTGCCAAAGACGAAAGTGGAAATGCTACAGAAAAACAAACAAAATTAATAATTAAAGATAAAACTCAAAAAGATAGCAAAAATAATAACAAAGAGAAAAATACTAAAAATAATGTTAAATTTGTAAAACGTGAAAGTGAAGTATCAGAAAAACAAAGTGATTTTAAATATGGTATTAAAGCAGTAGTTAAAACTACAAAAACCTATGATTTATATAGTGATGGATCAAAAAAGAATGAAAAAACGACTACAAAAACAACATATGATAAAAGTGGTTATAATGCAAGTACTAGTGATTTAAAAGATGAAGCTTCCCAAGTTTATGCATCTAATATTTCTTTAATAAATGGAGTTTTAAATTATACAAATAGTTATAGAGATGAAGTAGGTGTAGAAAAATTAGATTTAGATTCAGATTTATCAATTGCGGCAACAATTAGATCAATGGAAATGGCTTATTCTGGAAAATTTTCTCATACAAGACCAAATGGAACTAGTTGCTTTACTATATTTAATGAAAGAGGAATTTCATCTTCTAATATGGGTGAAAATATAGCGATGGGCCAAAGAAGTGCTGAATCAGTCTCAACAAGTTGGAGAAATTCTTTAGGTCATTATGAAAATATGATAGACGCTAATTTTAAGAAAATTGGTATTGGTGTTTTTAAGTTTGATGGAAGTTTTTACTGGACTCAAATATTTTCTAATTAAAAAACTTATTAAAATTATAAGTTTTTTTTCATTATCATATAATTTAATGGTATAATTAATTTAGAAAGAGGTGTAAAAGGTGTTT